>JBKBNR010000006.1:0-21805 GCA_046295315.1 Hyphomicrobiaceae bacterium | reverse complement strand
GGCGCGCACGGCCCGCTCGTTCGTTACCGGCACGAACACCGAGAGCGCCAGCGCCAGAGTCGTTGCGAACACTTCGGCCGCGAGCAGGTTGACAGCCGCTTCGCCAAGGCCCTTGCCGCGGTGCTCCGGCGTGGCGATGAACACGTCGATATCCCAGGTGCCCGCCGGCATCCCATCAGGCAATGACGGCCCCCAGTGGGCGGCGTCGATGGCATGGGCGTAACCGATCGGCTCCTCCCCGAGCATCACCAGACAGGAGATGGCCGCCTCGCCGTCCAGCGCCATGCGGATTTCGGCTTCCGCGGCTGCCGGGCTGCCCCACCAGCGCTGGATGTCGGGCAGCGCGATCCATTGCCGGATCAGCCGCCAGTCGGCGGTCGTCGCGCGGCGGAGGGCGAGGGCGGGCGGGGGCGGCGTGGATTGCATGCGACGAGCATCGCCCGCGCCGTCTGATTTGGGAAGGGCGGCGCGTTCTTGTTGAAGAGCGGCGCACTGGCGCCGGGCCGCAGTCGCGGCCTGAGCGGCTATCGCCGCTGGTTCCACGCTCCGATCGTGCGAGCGGGAGCGAGCGCGTGAATCGGCAGCGCGATCAAAAACCGCTCCGATCGTGCGAGCGGGAGCGAGCGCGTGAATCGGCAGCGCGAATCAATGCCGGAAGTGGCGCATTCCGGTGAAAACCATCGCGAGGCCACGTTCGTCGGCTGCGGCGATCACGTCCTCGTCGCGCATCGATCCGCCAGGTTGAATGATTGCGGTAGCGCCCGCTTCCGCTGCCGTTATCAGCCCGTCCGCGAACGGAAAGAAGGCATCCGACGCGACGACGGCCCCCTTGATCTCGAGACTGGCCGCTGCTGCCTTGGCTGCGGCGATGCGCACGGAATTGACGCGGCTCATCTGCCCCGCGCCGACGCCGACGGTGGCTGTGTCCTTGGCGTAGACGATGGCGTTCGACTTGACGTGCTTTGCAACTTTCCAGGCGAACATCAGGTCGGCCATTTCAGTGGCACTCGGCTGGCGCTTCGTGACCACCTTTATGCTGTCGAGCAGGACAAGGTCGGCATCCTGAACGAGCAATCCGCCATTGACTTTCTTGTAGTCGAGGCGCGGGGCAGCTTGCGCGGGAAAGTCGCCCGTTACCAGCAATCGCACGTTCTTCTTTGCCGCAACGGCGGCCTCGACGCCATCGAGCACGCTCGGCGCAACGATGACTTCGACGAACTGGCGTTCGACGATTGCTTTCGCGGTCTCCGCGTCCAGCGGCCGGTTGAAAGCGATGATGCCGCCGAACGCGCTTTCGGTATCGGTCAGGAAGGCGCGGTCGTAGGCAGCGAGCAGCGTCGAAGCGCTGGCGACGCCGCAGGGGTTCGCATGCTTGACGATGACGCACGCGGGCGCGTCCACGAACTCCTTCACGCATTCGAGTGCGGCGTCGGTATCGGCGACGTTGTTGTAGGAAAGCTCCTTGCCGAGCAGTTGGCGCGCCGCGCCGACCGAACCGGGTGCGGGATCGCGGCCGACGAAGAACGCCGCCTGCTGGTGCGGGTTCTCGCCGTAGCGCATCTCCTGCGCCTTCTTGAACTGAACGGTGAAGGTGCGCGGGAAACCTTCGGCCTTGCATTCGGCATTGTCGAGCAGCGCGCCGAACCAGTTGGAAATCGCGCCGTCGTAGGCCGCCGTCATGGCGTAGGCTTTTTGCGCCAGCGCCATGCGCAGGGCAGCGGTCGTCGCGCCGGAGTTCGCAGCGATGGCATCGAGCACGCTGGCATAATCGGCCGGATCGACGACGACGGTAACGGCGGCATGGTTCTTGGCCGCGGCGCGGATCATCGCCGGGCCGCCGATGTCGATGTTCTCGACGCATTCGGTGAACGGCGCGCCCTTGGCCACGGTCGCCTCGAAGGGGTAGAGGTTCACCACCAGCAGGTCGATCGGCTGGATGGCGTGCTGTTCGGCCGCCGCGTCGTGCTCCGCATTGCCACGGATGGCCAGCAGGCCGCCGTGCACCTTGGGGTGCAGCGTTTTCAGCCGGCCGTCCATCATTTCGGGAAAGCCGGTGTGCTCCGCGACGTCCTTGACCGCGAGCCCCGCCGCTTTCAGCGCCGTGGCGGTGCCGCCGGTCGACAGCAACTCGACACCCGCCGCCGCAAGTGAGCGCGCCAGCTCGACGACGCCGGTCTTGTCGGAGACGGAGATCAGGGCGCGGCGAATCGGGGGCGATGGGGCGGTCATGGAAGTCTCCGTCGGGGCGAGAGGTGAAGCGAGACCGGCGGTTAGCACAATGGCGGGCGCGCCGGAATGCGCCATTGCGACGAGATTCAAGGTCCGCCGACGCTTCACGGGCCCCGGGAGAAGGGCCGCGCCGGCAGGGCCCGCCCTATCAGGCGACGCGGGTCAGCGACCAGCGCACTTCGCTTTCGCCGAAGGTCGCACCGCGCAAAACCACCTGAAGGCCGACCAGCGGGCCGCCGTTGGATGCATAGTGCAGGCTTTCCTCGAGACCCGCCCGCGCCCCCTCCGCCGCGATCCGCCAGCGCTGCTCTCCGGCCTCGATCTCGAAGGCGCCGAACTTCTCGGCGCGCCGGCATTCGACTCCTGGAAAGAGATGGAAATGGATCGAGAACGGCACGTCGCGCTTCAGCCGTAGCGTGCCCTTCGGCGGTTTCAGTTCGTCGGTGCCATAGACGCGCCGGCCGTCGCCTTCGAGCACGATGCGGCGATGATGGATGATACCGAACGCGCCGAGGTAGCCGTCATGCTGGGCGACGACAGAGATGGTCCCGTCGGCGCCGCGCCGCGTCGTCGCCTGCACGCGCTCCGGCCCGCGAATCGGCGACAGCCCGAGCATCCGTTGCAGGTCGTTGCCGGCGATGAGCCGCGCCGACGACGTTTCGCCTAGCACCAGGGTGTTGTGGCTGGCGGTCGAGCGCGCGGCGGCGATCCAGTCGGAATAGGCGGCGCCCGGCATGCCGCAGTTGGCGAGTATCAACCTGCCGTCGCTGCACAGTTCGAACGACAGGCATCCGGCTTGCGCTTCACCGGCCAGTTCGAATTGGGGCGCAGGCCCGCAATCGGCGATGATGACGGTGCGATGGCGCGCAATGCGGACATAGCCTGATGGGCCCGTGAACGCCGCCGGCTCGTCCTCGGGTGCCTGCCGCAGCGGGGCATAGGTCAGCACGGTGGCGAGGCTCGCCTGCTGCGGCGGCCCGACTCCGTTGAACCGGGCGATCCGGCCGTCGTCGTGCCGCATGTGCCGCAGCATCGCCAGCATGTCGGCGATCGCCGTCTCGAGGCCGGCGGGGCATGGCCGGCCGCGAGCGCGGAAGCATTCCTTCAGGGGCAGCAGATCGAGCAGCGCTTCGACGAGAACGCGCGGATTGCGGCTGACGTGGCCACCATCGGACAGGATTTGCGCCGCCAGCGTCGAGAGCAGCAGTTGCGTATCGGCGGCGGTGCGTGAGTCGCGACCGGCGACCGACAGATCGGCGAGCAGCAGTGCGATGACGGCAAGCAGGCGCGGGTATCCCGCCGGCGTCTCGCGCCAGGTGGAGGACAGCCGCAGGAGTTGTGCGCCGAGACTGCGCGTGATCGCGTCGTAGCTCGCCTCGTCGCAGTCCTCGAGCAGCAGCGGCGACTGCGACAGCCACGAAATCAGCCGGCGCGCCAGAATCTCCGGATCCCATGCGATCGGGTGCGTCTGCCGGACCTCGTAGCGTTCGATCCATTCGAGCGCCAGTTGTCGCGCCATGTCGCCGGCTTCCGGCTCGCTGGCGGCACTGAGATGGCGCAGCCAGGCGAAGCCGTGCAACGCTCGCTCCCAGTCGCGTCCGGGCGGCGGTATGTCGAACGGCGACATGTCGTCGATGCGGGCCAGCGTGCCGGCGAGGCCGAAGTGACCGTGCTGGACCTCGTGCAGGAAGCTCGGGTCGGTCGGTCGCAGGTCGGTCGGCACGATCAACAACTGCTCGATGCGGCCGGGACCGTAGCGCAGCCTGATCCCCGGCAGGCCGAGCGCCTTCGACAGCAACGCGCGCCGCCGTCGACCGACGCCGATGGCGGTAACGCGCAGCCGTTCGCCGAAGGTCAGGTGCGCCATGATCGGGCCTCGGGTCTCCATCGGTTCGACGGAGAGGGTTAAATCCGCGCCGTGGCCGTGGCAAGGCGGACGAAATTATGTGGCCTCAGCCTGCAGAGGGCTGGCGTACCATGCGCGCGGCGTAGAAGCCGTCCATGCCGGTGCCGGGCTCGCCGCCCGCCGGGGTGTGATACGGGAAGGTTCTGAGATCGCCGTGGCGGGTCAGCCAGCCGGCTTCGATACCGGCTTCGCCCGCCGCGATCGGGCGTCGGGTGAATTGCGGGTGACGGGCGAGAAACGATTCGATCAGGTTCGAGCCTTCGGCTTTCTCCAGCGAGCAGGTGCAGAACACCAGCGTGCCACCCGGCGCGACGAGTGCCGCCGCGGCATCCAGCAGCGGCTTTTGCACCTGTGCCAACTTGGCGATGTCGCCCGGCCGCTTCAGATGGAGGATGTCCGGGTGTCGGCGGACCGTGCCCGTCGCGGTACACGGCGCGTCGAGCAGCACCGCGTCGAATTGTGCCCCCGGCTGCCATTTTGCGACATCGGCGGCCACCAGTTCCGCGGCGAGGCCGAGGCGTTCGAGGTTTTCGCCCACCCGATCGAGGCGGGCCTGAGACAGGTCGACGGCGGTCACCTCGCCGCCGCGCGCGGCGAGTTGCGCGGTCTTTCCACCCGGCGCGGCGCACAGATCGGCCACGCGGCGGCCCCTGAGATCGGGGCCGAACAATGCGGCTGGCAATTGCGCCGCCGCGTCCTGCACCCACCACGCGCCGTCGGCATAGCCCTCGCGCTCTTCCACTCGCCCGCCCGCCGCAAGGCGCACGGCGCCGGTACCGAGCAACCGACCCGACAGCGTCGCCGCCCAACGCCCGGCTGCCGCCGGATCCTTGATCGACAGGTCGAGAGGCGCCTCCGTCAAAGAGGCTTGCGCAATGCGCCGTGCCTCGTCCTCGCCGTAGGCGGCCGTCCAGTTGGCCCACAGCCAGTCGGGTATGGCGAGCCGGATCGTGTCGATGTCGGCGAGCCGCGCGGCTCCTTCGAGCGACACGCGGCGCAGCACCGCGTTGACCAGCTTGTCGTAGCGCGCCGTCGCCGGGTTGCGCCGGCATTCGGCGACCGCGAGGTTGATGGCGGCATGGGCGGGCGTGTCGAGGTAGAGCATCTGGGCGGCGGCTGTCAGCAGAATGCGCTGCACGTCGCTGTGCTTGTCGCCGAGCGGGCGTTCCATGAATTCGGCCAGCAGCGCGTCGAGCCCGCCCTTGCGGCGCAGCACGGTGGCAGCGATCAGCCGGGCGAGGCCGCGGTCACGCGGCGCCAGCGCCAGGCCCTTGGCGCTCGAGAAGGCTTCGCCGAGCGCGTCGTCGAAGGCGCGCTTTTTCTCGAGCACTGCGCCGACCAGGTCGATGGCGATCTCGCGCGCGGTAAGTCCAGCAGGTGAGGGTGCCACCTGCGGCGATGACGCGGCGACGTTCGCTGCGACGGCCGCAGAGCCCTCCACGCCAGCCGGCTTACCAGCCCGTCGCTTCGGTCCCAGCTTGGCGCGGATCACCGGCGGCATGGGGTCGCCCTGGCGGCGGCGCGGTTTTTTGGTGTCGTCGGACATGGGGGATTGAGGGCCGATCGTTCGAGGGCTGCGGGGCGCGCTGGCGCGGGTGGCACGGCGGCCGGGCCGGGCCGGCGAGGTTGTCACCGATCCGGGCCTTGTCAGCAAGCCCAATCCACGTCATCGACGAGACCCCGCGGCGACCCCGCGCCCGCTGCGCCGGGTCCCGGGTCAGCCCCAAGGGCCATTGCGGCCGGCGTCCCGGCGTCCGGCCGAGCCACCCCACGGGCCCCGGCCCGCGCCGCTGCCGGCCTCGTGGCCGTAGCCGCCCGCACCGCGCCGGCCGATGCCCATCTCATCGGCGAGCTTGACCAGCTCGGCAATGCGGTTTTCCGTGTTCGGGTGGGTCGAGAACAGGTTGTCGACGCCGCGTCCGGTCAGCGGGTTGATGATGAACATGTGCGCCGCTGCGGGCACCGCCTCTGCCTCGCGGTTGAGGGTGCGGCCAGCCTTGGCGCTGATCTTTTCCAGCGCCGAGGCGAGCCACAGCGGATTGCCAACGATCATCGCGCCCATGCGGTCGGCCTGATACTCGCGCGAGCGGCTGATGGCGGTCTGCACCAGCATGGCGGCGAACGGGGCGGCGATCATCGCGATCAGAGCGCCGACGAAGCCGAGACCACCGCCGCCGTTGTTATCGCGGTTGGAACCGAACAACATGCCAAACTGGAGATACTGTGCCAGCATCGAAATGGCGCCGCCGATGGTCGCGGCAACGGTCATGGTCAGCGTATCGCGGTTCTTGATATGCGCCAGTTCGTGGGCCACGACGCCGGCCACTTCCTCTTCGGCGAGCACGTCGAGCAGACCCGTCGAAACGGCGACGGCCGAGTTCTCGGGGTTGCGGCCGGTGGCGAAGGCGTTGGGCTGCGGGTTGTTGATGATGTAGACGCGCGGCGGCGGCAGCTCGGCGCGTTCGGCAAGGCCGTGCACCATGTTCACGAGTTCGGGCGCGGTGGCGCGCGTCACCTCCTCGGCTCCGAACATGCGCAGCACCATCTTGTCGGATTTCCAGAGACTGAAGCCGTTCATGACCAGCGCCACGACGAACGCGATGACCATGCCGCCCTGGCCGCCGACCGCGGCGCCCATGGCGACGAATATGCCGGTCAGCACGACCAGCAGCAGTCCGGTCTTGGTATAGTTCATCGGCATAGGGCTGCTCCACGTATCAGTCGCATGCGCGGTGGTGACTGTGGGGGGCGGCTTCATCGGGGCCGATCGCCGCTCCGATCCCACCGCGATCGTATATGGTGCATCGAAAGAGCGCTATCCAGTGGTCGGGTCGACGGATCGGCCCGGTCGGGCAAACGAGGCGATGGGCGATGAACGAAACGACCGACGGGCGGCAGGACGTATCGGCGAACAGCATCGGGGACGGCGCTATCGGCGACGAAGCCATCCGCGTGCTGTCCCCCGAGGCGAAGCGCGCCCTTGCCGAGGCCGAGGAGCGCCGGCGGCTGGCGGCTCAAAACGAAACGGACCCGCGAAACGTGGCCCCGCGCGAGGTCGGCGGACGCAAGGGGCCTGACCCGACACGATACGGCGACTGGGAGAAGGGCGGCATCGTCTCCGACTTCTGAGCCCCAGACGCGCAGCGTAACATTATGATTTGCATGTTATATTTTTCCGCCCTCCGATCCTGCGACATCGGTTAGGGATTTTTCAACCCTGTTTGCAGCCCTTCTAGTCCATCGCGCACCCTCCGCAAAGCGCCGGGCACCACCCTTGCACCTCTCCCCGCAGTCGCAACTGCGATTGCCCCACGGAGAGACAAGATGGATCGCTCGCTCACCCTCGCCCCCCGCACCTTCCGCCGCGACGAGCGCGGAGGTGTCGCCATCATTTTCGGCATTTCGGCGATGGCCATCACGATGTTCGCCGGCATCGCGCTCGATTATTCGCGCATCAATCACGAGCGCTCGCGCGTCACGACGGCGATCGACGCCGCGACGCTGGCCGCCGGCAAGGCGATGCTCGATGGCCGACTTTCCGACGACGAGGTGAAGCAGATCGCGCGGGCGTACTTCGACGAGAACGTGCGCGGCAGCGGCAACGGTTTCGGCAGCCTCCAGAGCTTCGATGTGCAACTCGACCGTTCGACCAACTTCGTCGCGATCAACGCCGACGTCAAAGTCGAGATGACGCTGACCCGCGTCGCCGGCTACGACAACGTCGTGTTTCCGGTGCGAGCCTCCGCACAATTCGAGCAGCAGGATATCGAGCTGTCGATGGCGCTCGACGTCACCGGGTCGATGGCCCCATTCGGCAAAATGGAGGCACTGAAGCGCGCCGGCAAAGAATTGGTTCGCGTCATGCTGCCGGAGGAAGGCACGCCGAACAAGGTGCGCATAGCGCTTGCGCCGTATTCCTCCGGCGTCAATGCGGGCGAGCATTTCACCGCCGCCACGGGGCGCGCCAGCGGCACCGGCTGCACCTTCGAGCGCGACAACGCCGATCAGGCGAGCGATGCAACACCGGCAGCCGGCAGCTACCTCAAGACCAATGGCTCGGCGGGCGTCCGCGCCGGGGCCACTTGTCCGGGTCGCGGCGTGATGAAACTCACCGACCAGCGCCAGCGTCTCATCGACGAGTTCGATTACTACGCCCCCAGTGGTTCGACCGCCGGCCATCTCGGCGCGCTGTGGGCCTGGTACATGCTGTCCGACAAGTGGAACGCCGCACTCGGCAACGACGCCGCCCCCTATCGCGACGGCAAGACCAAGAAGGCGCTGGTGCTGATGACGGACGGCCTGTTCAACACTATCGGCGGCACCAACAACGGCGACAATTCCGCTGTCGCGCGCCAGTCGCAGCAGATCGCCATGGACGCCTGCGCCGCCATGCGCGCGCAAGATATCATGGTCTTCACCGTCGGCTTCAAGCTGAGCGAGATCAACAACGCGACGCTGCGCGAACGGGCCGAGACGACGCTGCGGACCTGCTCCGGCAACAACAACGCGCGCCACTTCGATGCCGACAACGAGGAGGGGCTCATTTCCGCCTTCGTCGCCATCGCCGAGCAACTGAACAACCTGCGTCTGACCAATTGATCGACTGCTGATCGACTGCACCACCCACGGATACTCGTGAGCTGACCATTGCGAGAGACGATAACGACGCTGGAGCCGCGAGGTTCCGGCGTTTTGCGTCGTCAGATCGCAAGCACGGGTTTGCAGCCTCGGCGCCGTCGCCTATACCGTTCGCTCTCAATCACGAGGACCGAATGGCACGACCGCGCCGACCTATTCCGCAGCTTGCCGCCGCCGCCCTGGTCGTCGCTGCCAGCGCCGTGTTTTGGTTCGGTCTGGTGCCGCAGTCGTGGAGCCCGTTTCCGCGTCTCGATCTGGCGACACCATCGCAGTGGTTCGTCGATGTCCGCCTCGCCAGCCTGCGGCGGGATCGCGGCGCCTGTGCCGCGATCTTCCGCTCCCCCGTGGCGACGACGAAGCCGCTGGTGGATTTTGCGGGCAAGGACGGTTGCGGATGGACCAATGCCGTCGCGGTATCGTCGGCCGGCGGGGCGGCGCTCTCGGCGCCGCAGTTGACCTGCGAGGCGGCGGCGGCGCTGGCGCTGTGGGTGGAACACGAGGTGCAGCCGCTGGCAGCGCAGCACTTCGGCTCTCGCGTCACTCACATCGCCACGATGGGCACGTATGCGTGCCGGAATATCATCGGCCGGCGGTTCCTCGGCAATGTACGCAGCCAGCATGCCACGGCCAACGCCATCGATATTGCCGGCTTCCGTCTGGCCAGCGGCGGCACCATCGGCATCAAGCGGGACTGGAACGGCGAAGCTGCCAAGGCGCGGTTCCTGCGCGACGCCCACCGCGGTGCGTGCCGCTATTTCCGTGTGGCGCTCAGCCCGGAATTCAACGAGGCGCATCGCGACCATTTCCACTTCGACCGCGGCCCCCTGTGGCGTTGCAAGTAGCGCCACGAAGCGGGAAAGCGCTGGCGATACGCGCCGTGCCACAAAGCAGGAAAGCGCCGGCGATGCGCGTCGTGCCGTACAGCCGACGTACCGGTAGCGCGGAGGCGCACAGCAGCCCAGATCGCTCCGCACATTTACGGTTCGTCAAGCATGATGCGAGCTTGTGCCGCCGAGGCTGCCCGCGGCTCGTCGTGGTTATGTTGGATTTCACTCTTTGCTCGCAACCTTCAGTCCAAAAGACGTAATGGTTCTTGGTTCGAGGTGGGTGATGCAACGCACGACGGCTCTGGTTCGACGATTGGTTGGCGACGAGCGCGGGGGAATTGCCATTCTATTCGGCATCAGCGCGCTGGTGCTGTTCGGGCTTGCGGGTGTCGCGATCGATTCCTCGCGCGCCTACCATGTGTCGTTCAAATTGCAGGACGGCCTCGACGCCGCGGCGCTCGCCGCCGCCAAGTTGCACGACGACCCTGCCGCGACGGAAGCGGATTTCCAGCGCGTCGGTGAGGCCTACCTGCAGTCCTACATCCAGAGGCTCGGCGTCAACGACGTTGCGATCAGCAACATCGTGGTGACGCCAAACCGCGCCGACTGGTCGGTAACGGTGAAGGCCGATGTCGCGGTCAAGACGTTGTTCGGCGCGGTCAGCGCCGGCGTCAACTCGTTCGACTTCACGCCCAGTTCGACCGTCGTCTTCAAGCCGAAGAGGATCGAACTGGCGCTTGTGCTCGACATCACCGGTTCGATGTGCGACGTGCCGCCAGCGCTGCCGGCCGATGCGTGCGCGTCGGGCGCCAAGATCAACGCCCTCAAGGTGGCGGCGACGGACATCGTCGAAGCGCTCGCAGCGACCGCGCCGAGCCGCAACAGCATCAAGGTTTCGCTGATCCCCTACTCGGCTTCCGTCAACCTCGGCGGCCGGGCGAGTGGGTTGACCGGTGGTGCCAGCGTCGATGGTTGCCTCGTCGAGCGCACCGGCGGTGCCGCCTATCGGGATGCCTCGCCATCTTCGTTCTTCGAGGTCGCCAATCTCGCCACCTACCCGGCTTACTCCTGCGTGCAATCCGAGGTTCTCGGCCTCACCGACATCTCCGAGCAGGCGACCCGCCAGCCGCTCCTCGACCGCATCAACGCGCTGCGCGGCCATGGCGGCACCGCAGGACACCTGGGGCTCGCCTGGGGTTGGTATTCGGTTTCGCCGGAGTGGTCGGGCTTCTGGCCAGGTGCGAGCGCACCGCGTCCCTTCGAGCCGGATCGCGTGATGAAGGCCGTCATCCTGATGACGGACGGCATGTTCAACACGTCCTACTACAATGGCGGTGAAACCGTCGCGTGGCCAAATCCGTCGAGCGCCAACGCGGCCATCCCTGGCACGTCGGGCAACCAGGCGCTGCGGCTCTGTCAGGAAATGCGCGAGAGCGACAAGCAGATCGCCATCTACACCGTCGGCTTCCAGACGCCGGTCGAGGCCGAAGCCCTGCTGAAGCAGTGCTCGGGCGAGGCCAACTACTATAACGCCGACAATGCGACGCAGCTTTCGGCGGCCTTCAAGGCGATCGCCAAGCGGTTGACGAGCATGCGCGTCACCAGTTGACCGCAGTCCCGGCCATTGCCGATAGCAAAAGGGCGAGGCTCGATGCCTCGCCCTTTCCATTGAGGTGTTGTCGCTTGGCCGGGCGCGGCGCCGCGCCCGGTCAGGCCTTGCGGTTCTGACGGTTGTTGATGAGGTCGTCGACGACGGCCGGATCGGCAAGCGTCGAGGTATCGCCCAACGCCGAGAACTCGTCCTCGGCGATCTTGCGCAGAATGCGGCGCATGATCTTGCCCGAACGCGTCTTCGGCAGGCCGGGCGCGAACTGGATGAGATCGGGTGAGGCGATCGGGCCGATCTCTTTCCTGACGTGCGCGACCAGTTCCTTCTTCAAGGCGTCGCTCGGCTCCTCACCTGCATTCAAGGTGACGTAGCAGTAGATGCCCTGGCCCTTGAGATCGTGCGGGTAACCAACGACGGCGGCTTCCGCCACCTTCGGATGCGCGACGAGGGCGCTCTCGACTTCCGCCGTGCCCATGCGGTGACCGGAGACGTTGATGACGTCGTCGACGCGGCCGGTGATCCAGTAATAGCCGTCCTCGTCGCGGCGGCAGCCGTCACCCGTGAAGTAGGTGCCGGGATAGGTCGAGAAGTAGGTCTGCACGAAGCGCTCGTGATCGCGGTAGACGGTGCGCGACTGGCCCGGCCAGCTATCGAGGATGACGAGGTTGCCTTGCGTCGCGCCTTCGAGCGTATTGCCCTTGTCGTCGACGAGGGCCGGCTGCACGCCGAAGAACGGCCGCGTCGCGGAGCCGGGCTTGGTGGCGGTGGCGCCGGGCAGCGGCGTAATCATGATGCCGCCGGTCTCGGTCTGCCAGAAGGTGTCGACGATCGGGCAGCGCCCCTCGCCGACGACGTGGTAGTACCACTCCCACGCTTCCGGATTGATCGGCTCGCCGACCGAGCCGAGCAGGCGCAGTGTCGAGCGGTCGGTGCGCTTGACGAGGTCGTCGCCGGCCCCCATCAGCGAGCGGATCGCCGTCGGCGCCGTGTAGAAGATGTTGACGCCCCACTTGTCGACGACATGCCAGAAGCGAGAGGCCGTCGGATAGTTCGGCACGCCTTCGAACATCAGCGTCGTGGCGCCGTTGGCCAGCGGGCCATAGACGATGTAGCTGTGACCCGTCACCCAGCCGACGTCAGCCGTGCACCAGTAGATGTCGCCGTCGTGATAATCGAAGACGTACTGGTGCGTCATCGAGGCATAGACGAGATAGCCGCCGGTGGTGTGGACGACTCCCTTCGGCTTGCCGGTCGAGCCCGAGGTGTAGAGGATGAACAGTGGGTCTTCCGCGTTCATCGGCTCCGGCGGGCAATCAGCCGAAACCTTGACGATCTCTTCGTGCAGCCAGAAATCACGGCCAGGCGTCATAGGCACCGGATTGCCGGTGCGGCGCACCACGAGCACCTTCTCGTCGCCCTTGCACTTGGCCAAGGCCGCGTCGGTGTTCTTCTTCAGTGGCACGGTCTTGGAACCGCGCAGGCCCTCGTCGGACGTGATGACGAGCTTGCTGTCGGCATCCTCGATGCGGTTCTGCAGGCTGTCCGGCGAGAAGCCGGCGAACACGATCGAGTGCACCGCGCCGAGGCGCGCGCAGGCCAGCATGGCATAAGCGGCCTCGGGGATCATCGGCAGGTAGAGCGTGACGCGGTCACCCTTCTTGACGCCGTGCGCCTTCATCACGTTGGCGAACTTGCAGACGCGCTCGAACAACTGGCGGTAGGTGATCTTCTCGTCCTGGGTCGGGTCGTCGCCTTCCCAGATGATTGCGACCTGGTCGCCGCGCGTCGCCAAATGGCGGTCGACGCAATTGGCACAGACGTTGAGAACGCCGTCCTCGTACCATTTGATCGAGACGTTGTGCGGGTCGTAGGAGGTGTTCTTGACCTTGGTGTACGGCTTGATCCAGTCGAGCCGGCGGCCCATCTCGCCCCAGAAGCCGTCTGGGTCCTTGATCGAGCGCTGGTACATCTCGAGGTACTTGTCGTTGTCGACCCAGGCCCGCGCTTTCCATTCCGCTGGAACCGGGTAAACTTTCTCCGACATGGTATTTCCTCCCACTAGGCTTTGCGGTTTTGCGGGCATTATAGGGTGGGGTCCGGGACCGGCAAGCCTCCCCTTGGTCGTAGAAATTTGTTTTACCAGAAGGCCGCGTCGCCGCACCGGGCAGCACCGCACACGCCCCCCTTGTTTGGGTCGTGGTGAGGGAAAGCGGGCCGGCTCCGGCACCGTCAGACGCCGCTGAGGCGCCAAACGGCGGTGCGCTTGATCTCTGCGTCTTCCAGTTCGCGCGTCACAGGCACCTCGTAGCGCGCGGCTTCGGCAAAGCGGCCTCTGGGGAAATAGTTGCGCTGCGGATCGCCGATCAGGATCAGGCTGCCGGCCGCGGCTGCGGGCTCGATCAGGGCCAATACCCTGTCGGCAAGCTGGCGCTCGTAGAACAGATCGCCGACGAGGATGACGTCGAAGACACGCGCCGGCGGCCCCGCAAGCAGGTCGTCGGCGGTCGTGTCGAAGGCGACGCTGTTGGCGGTGGCGTTGAGGGCGCATGCGGCCAGCGCAATCTGATCGATGTCAGCGGCCAGCACATGCGCGGCGCCGGCCTTGGCGGCGGCGATGGCCTGCAGACCGGAACCCGCGCCAAGATCGAGCACGCTGCGACCGGCGACCAGCGCTTGGTGATCGAGAATATAGCGCGACAGCGCCTGCCCGCCCGCCCACGCGAACGCCCAATACGGTGGCGGCACATTGATCTCGCCGAGTTCCTCCTCGGTCTTTTGCCAGATCGGCAGGGATTCCTCGGCCATGTGCAGCACGATCTCCGGCGTCAGCGGCGGCGACAGCAGCTTGGTATTGGCGAGGATGAAGGCCGACCAATCGTGCAGGTTGGGATCAGTCACTGCGGCTCATTTCCGGGTTGTCGCCGGGGAAAGCGACGTGGCGTCGAGGCCGCCCATGCGGCAGACCTCGGCCCATTCGTCCTTCGTCACCGGCTGCACGGATAGCCGCATCGAGGTGACGAGGCTCATGTTCGCGAGTTTCGGGTTGGCTTTCACGGCGGCGAGCGATACCGGGCTCGGCATATCGGCGACGGCGCGCACGTCGACGCACTCCCACGTCGGGTTGTCGGCGGTCGAGTCCGGGTGCGCCAGCCTCGAGATTTCGCACACGCCGACGATTTCGAGCCCGATGTTGGAATGATAGAAGAACGCGAGATCGCCGAGCGCCATGGCGCGCATGTTATTGCGGGCGAGATAATTGCGAACGCCGCTCCATTCTTCCCCCGCCTTGCCCTTCGCCTTCAACTGCTGCCACGAAAACGCATCCGGCTCGGACTTGAGCAGCCAGAACCCGGTCGAGACGATGGGTGCCGGGGTTTTGCGTTTGGTGGCGGAAGTCGCTGTCGCGGAAGGTTTGTGCGCGGGTTTGGATTTCTCCTTGCGCGCGGCCTTTACCTTCGGAGATTTCGTCGGCTTAGATTTCTGGCGCGGGGTCATCGGGCTCGTTCGTCGGTGTTTATGGTTCGGCGGAGCCTACATCGGCCGGCGGACATGACAAGCGATCTAAGCAAAGGAAAACCCGCGATGGCAGAATCCATCGCGGGTTTCATTGTCGTGACGATCACGCCAGCCGTTCAGCGGTTGCCGCTGCGGCTGGTCCAACTCGACCACGGCGCCGGCCCGCCATTGGCGGCGGCGCCGCCGGCTGTGGCGGCATTCGTGGCCGGCCGGCGGGCGCCATCGCGGTTACCAGCTCCGTTGCGGGTCTGGCGCTTGTCGGCGGCCGGTGAAACGTGGGCCGCAGCCGGCTTGCCGTGCGCGGCGCCGTTGCGCGATCCGCCAGTGGCCACAGGGCCGGCGGAGGGCTTGCGCGGTTGAGGCTCGAAGCTGCGGGCATCGTTGCTGCGTGCGTCACCGCGAGCGACGGAACCGCGCGGCGCGTCGTTCGAGCGCGGCGCATCGTTGGCGCGGCGAGCATCGCCATGGCGCGCCGGGCGCTGTGATGCGCGGGCCTCGTCGCGAGGTCCAGCGCTGCGGCCAGCTTCGCCGCGGCCGCCTTCGTTGCGCGAGCCGTCACCGCGACCGCCTTCGCCTCGGCTCTGGCCGCGGTAGCCGTCACCGTTGCCACGCGCTCCCGGACCGCGTCCGCCGCCGCGACGGCGATTGCCGCCACGGCCATTTTCCAGGCTGGCATCGCGTGCCTCGCGGCGCTCGTCGATGCGATCGTGCCGGGCGTCCGTCGCTGCCGACACCGTGACCGTGAAAGCCGGCGTAACCGCCACTTCGAGCGTGCGCCGCGTCAGCCGCTCGATGGCGCGCAGATCGTCGCGCTCGTCGGGCGAGCAGAACGCGATTGCGGTGCCGTCGGTGCCGGCGCGCGCCGTGCGGCCGATGCGGTGGACGTAGGCTTCCGGCTCGTGCGGCAGCTCGAAGTTGAAGACGTGCGTGACGAGGTCGATGTCGAGTCCGCGCGCCGCGATGTCGGTGGCGACGAGCACGCGAGTGCGTCCAGAGCGGAAGCTTTCGAGCGCCCGCTGGCGGTTGTTCTGCGATTTGTTGCCGTGGATCGCCTCGGCGCTGATGTCACAGCGGTTGAGGTGCTGCGCGACACGGTCGGCGCCGCGCTTGGTGCGCGTGAAAACCATGACGCGCGTCATCGCCTCGTCGGCCAGCAGCGTGGCGAGCAGATCGCGCTTGGAGCTGGCCGGCACGAAGTGCACGCTCTGCGCGATGCGGTCGACCGTCTTGCCCGCATGCGCGATCTCGACGCGCACCGGGTTCTTCAGGATCTCGGCGGCGAGATGCTCGATGTCCGACGGCATGGTGGCGGAGAGCAGCAGCGTCTGGCGCGCCTTCGGCACCAACTTGACGATGCGGCGCACGTCGCGGACGAAGCCCATGTCGAGCATGCGGTCGGCTTCGTCGAGGGTGAGAATTTCGATGGCCGAAAGATCGAGCGCGCGCTGATCGACGAGGTCGAGCAGGCGACCCGGCGTCGCGACGACGATATCGACGCCACGGCGCAGGGTTTCGATCTGCGCGCCGATGCCGACGCCGCCGAATACGGCGGTCGAGCGAAGCCGCGTGTGGCGGCCGTAGAGCTTGAGACTATCGTTGATCTGCACCGCGAGTTCACGCGTCGGAGACAGGATCAGCGTGCGCGGGGTCCGTGGCTTGGCCGGGCGATTGTCGGCGGCGAGCCGTTGCAGGATCGGCACGGCGAACGCGGCGGTCTTGCCAGTGCCCGTCTGTGCGAGACCCAGCAGATCGCGGCCTTCGAGTAGCGTCGGGATGGCCCCCTTCTGGATCGGGGTCGGGGTCGTGTAGCCTTCGTCAGCGAGGGCACGGCAGATCGGCTCGGCAACGCCGAGGTCCGCAAAGGTTTGGTCCGTCATAAGAATTATAGACAACTTTCTGCGCGAGCTTCGGCCTCGCAGACCCTGTCTGCGGGTATGGCCGGTCTGGCGCCAGAGCCGGGCCCACCGCGCGTGGGGGGCCGACACACTGAAGGGGAGAGGTCTCGGGGAAAATCCGCCGCTGCGGGGTGCTGGCGCTCGAACCGGGATGTCAGACCGGGGAAGCCAGGAGGCGCAGACGATGCGCATTCGCGCGTGCCGCGAAACATCGAATGCTCGTTAAGTGAGGCATTCGGCAGGTAAAGTCAATCGCTGCGTTGCCGCGGGTCGTTGCTCGGGCGCCGCCAGCGACGAGCGGATCACTGCGCGGTCGCTTGTTTTTGCCGCGCTGCCGCGAGGGCTGCGAGTTGCTCGACGCTCGGCAGGATGCGATTGACGATGACCTGGATGCCGGCGGCGTTGGGGTGCATGCCGTCGGCGAGGTTCAGCTTCTGCTCCAGCGCCACGCCGTCGAGGAAGAAGGGATAGAGCAGCGTCCCGTGTTTGTCTGACAGATCGGTGTAGATCGCGTTGAAGGCGTCCGCGTAGTCGCGGCCCCAGTTCTCCGGCGAGCGCATGCCGGCGAGCAAAACGGGCAGTCCGCGCTTGGTGAGACGCGTCACGATGGCGTCGAGGTTGGCCTTCACCTGGGCCGGCGGGTAGCCGCGCAAGGCGTCGTTGGCGCCGAGTTCCACGATCACCGCATCGGCAGTGTCGTCGATCACCCAGTCCAGGCGGGCGAGCCCGCCCGCCGTCGTATCGCCGGAAACTCCGGCATCGACGACGTCGACATCGAGGCCGCGCGCTACGAGTGCTCTCTGCAACACGGGGACGAAGCCCTGGCCCTGCTCGAGACCGTAACCGGCAGTGAGGCTGTCTCCGAAGGCGACGATACGCAAAGGCTTGCCTCCTGACGCCGCGTCGGCGTCGCGAACTGGAGAAGCGATCAACACGCCGAGGGCGAACAGCACGAGCGATAGCTTGATCAGCCGGCCCGCAATGCCCATCTCCGCGAAGTCGAGGCGGCACTCGGTCATGCCAGCGTTCATCGTTTCGCCTCACCAGTCTGGTCCGGATCACCGGCTGTCGCGGAAGGTCCGCGTTGAACTCTTTACGTCGTGACACGTAGAGAGTGGGCGGGCTGCGAACAAGGGCCGAGGTTTCCCCTGGCGTCGGACAAGCCGATACATGTTCTGCAGCGGTATCGTATCCGGCCGGCATTCGCATCATCGGAGCAAGTTGACACCGTGGCATCTCAATCGTCGTCGAAGGCCGCGCCACAGAGCGCCGTCGCACCCGTCAATTCGCAGCAGTCCGTCATTTCGCTGCAGAATGTCGGGCTCACGCTGACCAGCCGCGCCGGCCCGGTCGAGATCCTGCGCGATGTGACGTTCGAAGTGCCGAAAGGCCAGTCCGTCGCCATCGTCGGACCGTCAGGCTCGGGTAAGACGTCGCTATTGATGATCATTGCCGGACTGGAGCGCGCGACACGTGGCAGGGTGCATATCGTCGGTCGCGATTTCGGGAGCATGAGTGAAGACGAGTTGGCTTTGGCGCGCGGCCGCGAGATCGGCATCGTGTTCCAGTCGTTCCATCTCGTGCCGACGATGACGGCGCTCGAAAACGTCGCGCTGCCGCTGGAGTTCGCCGGCGACGACAATGCTTTCACGACCGCGCGCGCGCTGCTCGACGAGGTGGGGTTGGCGCCGCGTGTCGATCATTTCCCGCCGCAGCTTTCAGGCGGCGAGCAACAGCGTGTGGCGCTGGCGCGGGCGATGAGCCGCCGGCCGGGGCTGCTGCTTGCCGACGAGCCGACCGGAAACCTCGATGGCCGCACCGGCAGGCAGGTCGTCGAGCTGATGTTCGGCCTAAATCGCCGCCGCGGCTCGACACTGGTGCTCATCACGCACGACGATCGTCTCGCGCGTCATTGCGAGCGTATCGTACGCATGGCCGACGGCCGCATCGTCGCTGATGAAGCAAATGTTGCGATCATCCCCGACGCCGTTGCCGAACTGAGCGAGGCTCGAGCCTGATGACCAGCCTCGATACGGACGCCGGGCGCACTGACGCGCTGTCGCCTTCACGCGCCGGCCGCGACGCGTCTCCGGGCATCGGCCGCGTTCTTCGGCTGGCCGTGCGCGAGATGCGCGGCGGCATCCGCGGTTTTGGTGTGTTCATCGCCTGCGTGGCGCTCGGCGTCATGGTCATCACGGCGGTCAGCGCGCTGTCGGACGCGCTGACCAACGGTCTCGAACGGCAGGGCAAGATCATTCTCGGCGGCGACGCGACACTGGCGCGGACGCATGCGCCCGCCACCGATGCCGAGCGGCAATGGCTCGCCGCCCGCGGCCGCGTCAGCGAGACAGCGACCATGCGCACCATGGCCCGCTCGCTCGATGGCGAAGAACAGGCGCTCGCCGAGTTGAAGGGCGTCGACGATCGCTATCCGCTGGTCGGCGCGGTGCAGTTGAACGGCGGCATGTCGCTTCCGGCCGCCTTGAAGGCTGAAGCTGGCGTGGCGCGCGCCGCCGTCGATCCGATCCTGCTCGAACGCCTCGGCATCCGCATCGGCGAACGGTTCCGCGTCGGCGAGCTGGAGCTCACTGCTTCAGCGACCGTGCTGTCGGAACCCGACGGCATCTCCGACCGCATGACCTTCGGGCCGCGCATCTTCGTCGATCTGGCGACGTTGCAGCAAACGGGTCTGTTGAAGCCCGGCGCGCTGGTACGCTGGCGCTATTCGATCGACCTCGACCCTGCGGCGCGCGACGCGGACGGCGTCGAGAGCTTTGCCGCGGCAGTGAAGCGCGACCATCCCGAAGCCGGGTTCACCGTGCTCGACAAGCGCAGCCCTGCCCCCAACGTCACGCGGACCCTCGAACGACTGCGCCAATTTCTCACGCTCATCGGCTTGACGGCGCTGCTGGTCGGCGGCGTCGGTGTCGCCAATGCCGTGCAGACCTTCGTCGATCGTCGGCGCAAGGTCATTGCGACGATGAAGAGCCTCGGCGCGCCGAGCGGCGTCGTGTTCCAGATCTTCTTCGTTCAGGTCGCGGCGATGGCCGGCATCGGCGTCGTCATCGGCCTCGTGCTCGGACAACTTGTGCCGCTGGCGCTGCACGCGGTATTCGCCGACGCGCTGCCGTTCCCGGCCGAACCCGGCGTGTCGGTCTGGAGCCTCGTCACGGGCGCCGCCTATGGTTTTCTGGTCGCGGCCATGTTCACACTTTGGCCGCTCGGACAGGCCGAGCGCATATCGCCGGCGGAGTTGTTTCGCGACGAAGTGTCGGACACACGCAGTTGGCCGCGGCGCAAGATCATGCTGTCGACTGCGGCAATTGCCATCGCGCTCGCTCTGTTCGTCATCCTGTCGGCGGATTCGCAGCGCATCGCGGCGTGGTTCGTCGGCGGCTTGGCCGTCATTTTCGGCGCATTTCTTGCGCTTGGATACGCCATCACATGGGCGGCACGACGGCTGCCGAAATCGCGTATCCCCGAACTCGCTATCGCCATCCGCAACATCGGCGCGCCGGGCGGGCTGACGCGCTCGGTGGTCCTGTCGCTCGGCGCCGGACTGTCGCTGCTGGTCGCCGTCGGTCTGACGGATGCGTCGCTCGTCAACGAGATGACGACGCGGCTGCCGGAGCGGTCGCCCAACTATTTCGTGCTGGACGTGCCGAAAGGTGATCTCGGGGCGGTATCTGGCGTCATCAGCAAGGTCGCGCCGGATGCCAAAATTGATTCTGCGCCGATGCTGCGCGGCCGTCTCGTGCGGCTCGGTGATCGCGCGGTCGAAACGATCAAGGCGCCGCCCGAGGCGGACTGGGTGCTGCGGGGCGATCGTGGGCTCTCATACTCCGACGCTGTCCCGTTGGGCTCCGAGGTGGTCGCGGGGACGTGGTGGGCGAAGGACTACGCGGGCGAGCCGCTGGTCTCGTTCGAAGCGGAGCTGGCTCGCCAGCTCGGCGTTGCCATCGGTGACACGGTGACGGTGAACGTGCTCGGTCGCAACATCACCGCGCGCATCTCGAACCTGCGCCACGTCAACTGGGAGAGCCTGGCGATCAATTTCGTCATGGTGTTCTCGCCCAACACGTTGGCTGGTGCGCCGCACAACCTGCTCGCCACGGTGACGCTGCCGGAGCAGGTGTCGCTGGCCGACGAGGCACAGGTGGCGCGGGCCATCGGCAAAGCCTACCCGACGGTGACGGTGATCCGCGTCAAGGATGCGATCGCGAGTTTCGGCGCCATCCTCGAGAAGGTGATGCTGGCGGTTCGTGCGGCGGGCAGCGTGACGCTGGCGGCGGGGGCGCTGGTGCTGGCTGGTGCGCTGGCGACGGCGCAGCGGCGGCGAATCCTCGAGGCCGTGATCCTGAAAGCCCTCGGTGCGACCCGCCGCCGCATCATGGCCTCGCATGTGCTCGAATACGTCCTGATCGCCGGCGCGACGGCCGGTCTCGCGGTTCTCTTCGGCGCTCTCGCCGCCTGGATCGCCCTGGAGCGGGTGATGGATGTGCGGTTCGTGTTTTCCGGGTCGGCGGTGGCTCTGGCGCTGGGCGTCGCCAGCACACTCGTGCTGGTTTTCGGGGCTTTCGGCACATGGCAGGTGCTGCGGTCGCGGCCCGTGCCTTACCTGCGATCCCAGTGAAGGGCTACGGTGACACCGTGACGGCAAAATCCCGAGTGCGCAACGCTTGATTTTCGGACCCGGCGGTCTTGAATGTGTCGCCATCGCACTTCATATTCGCTAAGCAATTCCGGAAACTTCACCGGTGGAAAGGGAAAACTTCGAGATGGCTCAATTGGATAGACGGTACCAGGCTGCCGGCTCGGCCACGCGCGAGGTCGGTCGCGTGGACGAGGGCCTTCGGTCCTACATGCTCGGCGTCTACAACTACATGGCGGCAGGCGTGGCGCTGACCGGTTTGGTCGCCTACGGCCTCTTCAATGCGCTGACGACGACGGACTCGTCTCAGGCCGCCGCTCAGCTCAAGAACGGCATCATGCTCACCGAAATGGGCAAGATGCTCTACACCTCGCCGCTGATGTGGGTGGTGGCGCTGGCGCCGCTGGCGTTCATCTTCATCATCGGCTTCCGCGCTCACAAGATGAGCGTGTCGGGCGCGCAAACGGCCTTCTGGGCGTTCGCCGCCGTCATGGGTCTGTCGCTGTCGTCGATCTTCCTGCGCTACACGGGCGC
>JBKBNR010000005.1:5259-21918 GCA_046295315.1 Hyphomicrobiaceae bacterium | reverse complement strand
AGAGCGTGCCGCGCCTGGCGCTGGACGCGCCGGTCCGCGGCGGAAAAGCGCTCGACATCGCGCGAGAGGCGGTCAGGCTATCGCACATGGGATTGCGCAATCGCCGCCGTGTCAACTGGCGCGGCCAGGACGAAACGGTCTATCTGGCGCCGCTGGAAGACATGGTCGCGACCGGCAAGACGTGCGCCGACGACCTGCTGGAGCGGTTCCATGGCCCGTGGAAGGGCCGCATCGAGCCGGTATTCAGCGAGATTGCCTTTTAGCTTGTGCGGGCAAGAGCCCGCACGTTCCGGCGCACTGGCGCCGAGGCCCCTTGGGCCCTGAAACGGCTGCGCCGTTTGAAGTGCGGCTGGTCGCGTTCCGATCGTTCGAGTTGCGGCGAGGTCTAGGACACGACGGTGCGTGACCAGCGGCGAAGCCGCTCAGGCCGCGACTGCGGCCCGGCGCCATTGCGCCGGACGGTGCGGGCCCGTGCCCGCACAAGCAAACAGCGGCACTGGCACGAATGTGCGCCGGTTGCTATGACGCGCACCAAGAATTGATGCGGCAAGGCAACGGGCGCGGACGGGACACATGGCAGGCGATAAATCCGGGGCGGGCAACAGGGCTGCGGCGGGCGCCGAGGGCGGCCGGGACTGGTCGGCGACGCTGAACCTGCCGAAGACCGATTTTCCCATGAAGGCCGGCTTGCCGGAGTTGGAACCGCGCCTGCTGAAGCGTTGGGACGAGATCGGTCTTTATGAGCGCTTGCGCGAAAAGAGCGCGGGGAAGCCGAAATTCGTTCTGCACGACGGCCCGCCCTACGCCAACGGCAACATCCACATCGGGCACGCGCTGAACAAGATCCTCAAGGATCTCGTCGTCAAGTCGCAGCAGATGCTGGGGCATGATTCCAACTACGTTCCGGGCTGGGATTGCCACGGTCTGCCGATCGAATGGAAGATCGAGGAGGAGTATCGCGCTCGCGGAGCCGAGAAGCCTGATTTCTCGGACGCCAAAGGCATCAACGCCTTCCGCGACGAATGCCGTCGCTTCGCCGAGAAGTGGCTCGACGTCCAGCGCGCGGAATTCAAGCGCCTCGGCGTCGTCGGCGACTGGGCGAAGCCGTATTCGACCATGGACTATCGCGCCGAGGCGACGATCGGTCGCGAGATCATGAAATTCGCTCGTAGCGGGCAACTCTATCGCGGCTCAAAGCCGGTGATGTGGAGCGTCGTTGAAAAGACCGCGCTCGCCGAAGCCGAGGTCGAGTATCAGGACTACCAGAGCGATATGATCTGGGCAAAGTTCAAGGTCATCCAGGATACCGATTGGGGCGACGCGCAGCAGTTGCGCCGCGCCGATCAGGCGTGCCTCAGGTCGGAAATGGTCGGCGCGTCGGTGGTCATCTGGACGACGACGCCGTGGACCATCCCCGGCAACCGCGCGGTGTCGTTTTCCTCACGCATCGCGTATGGATTATACGAGGTCACACAAGCGCCCGAAAACAACTGGGCGCGCGTCGGTGATCGCTACATCCTTGCCGACAAGCTCGCCGCCGACGTGATGAAGGCGGCGAAGGTCGAGGCGTTCGAGCGTTTGGAGGCGGTGACGAGCGACGAGTTGCGGCGCATGGTGTGCGCGCATCCGCTGCGCGCGCTCGGCTACGACTTCGATGTCCCCCTGCTCGACGGCGATCACGTCACCGACGACACCGGCACGGGCTTCGTGCACACCGCGCCCGGCCACGGCGCCGACGACTACATCATCTGGACCGCAAACCAGAAAGCGTTGCGCGAGCGCGGCATCGACACGACGATACCATTCACCGTCGATGCCGATGGTGTGCTGACGGCGGCTGCACCCGGTTTCACGGGCAAGCGCGTATTGAAAGAAAACGGCGACAAGGGCGACGCCAACGACGCCGTCATCAAGGCGCTGGCTGACGCCGGTAACATCGTCGCGCGCGGACGCCTGAAGCATCAGTATCCCCATTCGTGGCGCTCGAAGAAGCCGGTCATCTTCCGCAACACGCCGCAGTGGTTCATCTCGATGGACAAGAGCGGCATCGACGGTGGCAATCGTTCGCTGCGCCAGATCGCGCTCGACGAGATCGCGCGGACGCAATGGGTGCCGGCTTCAGGCGAGAATCGCATCAACGGCATGATCGCCAACCGCCCGGATTGGGTGGTGTCGCGCCAGCGCGCCTGGGGCGTGCCGATCGCGGTGTTCCGCAATACCGAGACGGACGAGGTGATCCCAGGTCCGGGCTTTGCGAAGAACGATGAATTGATGACCCGGGTATTCGATGCCTTCGCGGAAAAGGGCGCCGACGTCTGGTTCGAGGACGGCGCGAAAGAGCGTTTCCTGAAAGGCATAGTCGACAATCCCGAGCCGTGGGAGCGCGTGCGTGACGTTCTCGACGTGTGGTTCGATTCGGGCAGCACGCATGCTTTCGTGCTCGACGATCCGGTGTCGTTTCCGGCGCTCACCGGCATCACGCGTGCCAAGGACGGCGGTAAGGACCGCGTCATGTACCTCGAGGGATCGGATCAGCACCGCGGGTGGTTTCATTCCTCGCTGCTCGAATGCTGCGGCACGCGCGGCCACGCCCCCTACGATGTCGTGCTGACGCACGGCTTCGTGCTCGACGAGAAGGGGCAGAAGATGTCGAAGTCGACCGGCAACGTCACCGCGCCGCAGGACGTGATGGCGAAATCGGGTGCCGACATTCTGCGGCTGTGGGTGGCGGCGTCGGATTATTCCGACGATCTGCGCATCGGCCCGGAGATCATCAAGACGTTCGCCGAGACCTACCGCAAGATGCGCAACACCATCCGCTGGATGCTCGGCGCGCTGGCGCACTTCAACGATGGCGATCGCGTCGCGCACGCCGATATGCCGGAACTCGAGCGGTTGATGCTGCATCGGCTCGCGGAAATCGACCCGGACGTGCGCACGGCTTACGCGGCCTACGATTACGCCAAGGTCGTATCGGTGCTGTCGCAGTTCATGAATACCGAACTTTCGGCATTCTACTTCGACATTCGCAAGGACACGCTCTATTGCGATGCGCCGTCCAGCATGCGGCGCAAGGCGTCGCTGACGGCCATCGACGAGATCCTCGATGCCACACTGCTGTGGCTGGCGCCGATCCTGTCGTTTACAGCGGAGGAGGCCTGGCTGGCGCGTCACCCGGGCGCCGCCGAGAGCGTTCACCTGCACGAGTTCCCGCAGTTGCCGCGCCAATGGCGCGACGAGGTGCTGGCCGCACGGTGGGAGAAGGTACGCCGCGTGCGGCGGGTGGTGACGGGCGCGCTGGAGATCGAGCGCGCGGCAAAGCACATCGGCTCGTCGCTCGAAGCCGCACCCGTCGTCCACGTTCATGATTCAGACCTCGCAGAGGCGCTCGACGGCGTCGATCTCGCCGAGGTGGCGTTAACCTCCGGTATAGAGGTGGCGTGGACCGCGCCGCCCGATGGCGCCTTCGCGCTGCCCGACGTGCCGGGGGTCGGCGTCGTGCCGCGCCGCGCCGAGGGGAAGAAGTGCGCGCGCTCGTGGCGCATCACGACGGATGTCGGGTCCGATCCGGACTACCCCGATCTTTCGGCGCGCGACGCGGCCGCCATGCGTGAAATCTTGGCGCTGGCGGCAGAGAGGTCGAAATCGTGAGCCAACCGGCAGCGCCAGGGCCGAGCGGCGGGTGGCTGTGGGGCAGGTGGTCGGCCATCGGCCTCGCCGTCGCGGTCGTCACAGGCGTTCTCGATCAGGCACACAAGTGGTGGATGCTGCTCGGCTACGGTATGCGCGAGGGCGAGCGCGTCTATGTGCTGCCGTTTCTCGACATCCTCTATCTACGCAATAAGGGCGTCAGCTATTCGATGCTGGAGATGGACAGCCAGCGCGGTCAATACCTGCTGTCGGGTTTTGCGGTGCTGGTAACCATCTTCATGTGGATCTGGCTGGCGCGCGCGGGAACCGGGCGCCTGATGGCGTGGAGCCTCGGGCTCGTCATGGGCGGGGCGATCGGCAACGCCATCGACCGGGTGCTGGTCGGCGGGGTGATCGACTACGTCTCGCTGCACGCCTTCGGCTTCTACTGGTACATCTTCAACATCGCCGATGTGGCGATCGTTGCTGGGGTGGTGGGGCTGCTGTATGACTCGTTCGTGCCGAGTCGTAATACCGCCCAAAATGGCGGCTAACGCACAGGTGCTCGGCAGGTCGGGGGCGACATGTCCGGTCATCGGGGGAGCATCGACGCCGTGAGAGCAAACTTGAACGCCAATCAGCAGGCAATGCCGGGCCGCGAGCCGCTTCGCCAGCGGCGGCTGCGGAGCGCCGTTGTCGCCGGTGTCGCCGTCATGTGTTCGGCGCTTGCCGGTTGCGGTGCGGGAGACGTCGAACTCAACGGCAAGATTTTCGATGCGCTGGGCGTGTCCTCAGCCACGCAAGCCAAATCCGCCGAGCCGAAAGTCGCTGCCCGCAACGGGCTCGTGATGCCGCCGAGCACCGGCTCGCTGCCGGCTCCGGGGTCAGGACCGCCGCCGGAATCCGAGGCGGACCTCGCGCTTATCAACGATCCGGATCGCAAGCGGTCGGTCGACAAGGCGGAGCTGGCGCGCCGCCAGGCGGAATTCTGCAAGGTCAATTACGAGCAACCCAAAGCGCGCGGCGATGCGGCGGCTGACAACGCTGTGGGGCCGGCTGGTCCCTGTCGCGCTTCGTTCCTCTCGGCGGTGAAGCTTTTCAACAGCAAAGAGGACGAGGACGCCGAGGACGAGTGAACCTCGCGCTCAGCCGCTCTCCACGGCGAGCTTTCAGTCGAACCCCGTCGCGGCGGTTCCAACTCTCTCGAAGCCGGCCGCTCGTCAGCACCTTCGAGACCCCCTGTTGTGCCGCGATAACGTGTCGTTATGGCGGGGTTGAGCCGTGACATGGACGCCTTGTCATTTGACTTCGCGGCGTCGGAAACCGACATCTGCGATCGATGTTCGCTGTCCCTGCCGGCCGTGCAGGGAGGCCAGCCGGACGTGGCCCGCTGATCCCGGCCGTCCAGTGGCTCGTATCCAGGCCAACGGGAAAGACAGGATCGACAGATGCTCCATTCCGGTTCTCGCCGCCTCCTGACAATGGTGACCGCTGCCATGACCCTCGCCCTCGCCCCGACCGCTTTCGCCACCGACGGCAAGTCCCGCGTCACCGAGTTCAAACTCGACAATGGCATGGAGGTCATCGTCGTGCCGGACAACCGCGCTCCGGTCGTCACGCACATGGTCTGGTATCGTGCAGGTGCCGCCGACGAGCCGCCAGGCGTTTCGGGCATTGCGCATTTTCTCGAGCACCTGATGTTCAAGACGACGGAGAAAATCCCGTCGGGCGAGTTCCCGAAGATCGTGGCGCGTCTCGGCGGCCAGGACAACGCTTTCACGTCGCAGGATGCGACAGCCTATTTCCAGCGCGTCGCGAAAGAGCATCTGCCGCGGATGATGGAGATGGAAGCCGAGCGCATGGTCAATCTGCGCCTCGTCGAGAGCGAGGTGCTGACAGAGCGCGACGTCATCCTGGAGGAGCGCCGCTCGCGCGTCGACAACAGCCCGAGCGCTCTGCTCGACGAGCAGATGGACGCCGCCCTCTACAAGAACCACCCCTACGGTATCCCGGTCATCGGCTGGGAGCACGAGATGGCCAGGCTCAGCCGCGAGGATGCGCTGGCCTTCTACAAGCGCTTCTATGCGCCGAACAACGCCATCCTCGTCGTATCCGGCGATGTGACGCCGGAACTGGTGAAGGATCTCGCCGAAAAGACCTATGGCAAGCTGCCGGCAAACCCCGCGGTCGGGGGGCAGCGCGTGCGCCCGCAGGAGCCGAAATTTTCTGTCGCGCGTCGCCTAGCGCTTTCCGATCCGCGCGCAGGGCAACCGACACTGTATCGCTACTATCTGGCGCCGAGCTATCAGACCGCACCCAACGGTGACGCGGAAGCTCTCGACATTCTGGTGAAAATCCTGGCTGAAGGATCAACGAGCCGCATCTACAAGTCGCTGGTAGTCGAGGATCGTATCGCCTCGTCGGCCAGCGGCGGCTACTACGGCGGCGGGCTCGACAGCGGCAAGATCGTCCTGCATGCGGTCGCGGCGCCGGGCAGCGATCTCGACCGGGTCGAAAAGCGTCTCGACGAGGTGATTGCCGACGTCAAGGCGAACGGCGTCACCGAGGAAGCGCTGGCCCGCGCCAAGTCGTCCTACATCGCCGATTTCGTCTACGAGAGCGACAATCAGGCGACGCTGGCGCGGCGTTATGGCTGGGGCCGTTCCGTCGGGCGCACCGTCGCCGAGATCGACGCGCTACCCGAGCGCATCCGCAAAGTGACACTCGACGACGTGAAGCGCGTTGCAGGGCTCTATCTCGATATCAGCCAGTCGGTGACCGGTACGCTGACGCCCTCGCCGCGGGCGACGGCGGACGCCCCCATTGCGGGCGCCAAGGCGCCAGCGGCGGAGGGCGGCGCGGGCAGTTCGCAACCGGCCGCGCGGCCGCGCTCGTGACCATTGGCGGAAAAGTCGCGCCGATCCGCTCCGTTCGTGACACCCAGGCCACAACAAGCTGGGTTCCATCCATGAGATCGCCCATGAGATCGCCCATGAGATCGCCACTTTCCTCGATCCGATCCGCCCCGGTACGGACCGCAGCCAAGGCGGATGCGCGCGACGCCACGCGCGTCCGGCGCGGCATCGAGGTGCTGCTCGTGACGCTGCTGGTTGCGGCAACCATCCTCCTTCTGACCCTGCAGAATGCGAAGGCCATGAAAATTCAAACGGTAAAGAGCCCTGGCGGTATCGAGGCGTGGCTGGTCGAGGATCACTCGGTGCCGTTGATCGCCATGCGCTTCGGCTTCCGCGGCGGCTCGACGCAGGACCCGCCGGGCAAGGAGGGTGTCGCCAACTTCCTCACCACGATGATGGACGAAGGCGCCGGCGATCTCGATGCGGCGGCGTTCCAGGAGCGCGCCGAGGCGATCGCCATGCGCATGTCGTTCTCCGACGCGCGCGACGCCTTCTACGGCAACTTCGAAACCTTGACCGAGAACCGCGATGCGGCTGTCGAGATGCTGCGCCTCGCATTGACGAAGCCGCGTTTCGATGCGGACGCCATGGAGCGCATGCGCAAACAGTTGCTGGCCAAGCTGGCGTTCGCCGCGCGTGATCCGAGCAAGGTGGCGGTCAAGGAATGGTACGCCAAGGCCTTCGAGGGGCATGCCTACGCCCGTCAGGCGACGGGCGACGAGGCGTCGATCGCTGCGATCACCGCCGCCGACCTGGAAGCCTTCCGCAAGCGCAACTTCGCGCGCTCGAACCTCTCGGTAACGGTGGTCGGCGACATCGACGCGCCGGCGCTCGGCAAGCTGCTCGACGACGTGTTCGGTGGGCTGCCCGAAAAGGCCGACCTCGTGACGGTGGAGAAGGCGAGGCCGAAGGCGGGCGTGGAGGCGGTGATCGACATGGCCGTGCCGCAATCCGTCGCGGTGTTCGGGGTCGGCGCCATGATGCGCAAGGATCCGGATTTCATGGCCGGGTTCGTGATGAATCACATCCTCGGCGGTGGCGGATTTTCATCTCTTCTCATGGAAGAGGTGCGCGAGAAGCGCGGTCTCGCCTACTCGGTCTATAGCTATCTGCAACCTGAGGAGCACGCGTCCGTGCTGCTCGGCTCGGTGGCGACGAAGAATGAAGCCATCGCCGAATCCCTGGCGGTGATTCGCGACAGCTTCAAGCGGCTGGCGACAGAGGGCCCCACGGAGACGGAGCTCGAAAACGCGAAGAGTTATCTGGTCGGCTCGTATGCGCTGCGCTTCGACACCAGCGTCAAGATCGCGTCGCAACTCCTCGGTATCAAGATGGAGGATCTCGGCGTCGATTACATCGAGACGCGCAATGCGCAGATCAACGCCGTGACGATGGCCGATGTGAAGCGTGTCGCGGCTGAGCTTCTGAAGCCTGAAAATCTCGTGGTAACCGTGGTCGGACGGCCGCAGAACTTGCCGGGCGCCGCAAAGCCGGCGGCCTTGCAGGTTCAAAGCGGCGGCTGATGGTCTTCAGCCCGCGTGCAACATGAGACGTACGGCGGCGGATGGGGCACACTCGGCCCCGCCGCCGTCTTCGTTCGGCGAATGGCTGGTGGTTTCGACCAATTTCGATCACAATTGTCGGCCACCCGTCCGGCGCATTGAACATCCGACCGTCGATATGGATTTGCAGGCGACACGGTTGGTGCGTCCGAAGCCTTGCCAACAGCGGTCGACGAACATGCCCATGATCCGCAGCGAAGCCGACGTGCCGTCAGGTGCGGCGGCTCAGTCACGCAAAACGTCCGAGCCCGGTGCGCGCTACGTCCAGAACATCACCGGCGTGACAGATGCCACTATCGGCCGTCATGGCGTTTCGGACTGGCTCATGAGCCGATACTTGACGCGGCTCGTCGATCCGCTGGCCGTGCTCAAGAACAATTACAAGACCGGCCGCCTTCCACTGCTGACGATACCTGAGGACATCGCCGATCTCGACGAGGCCGAGGCCGCACTCGCCCGTCTCGGCACCGGCGCGCGCACCATTCTGTTCTTCGGCACCGGCGGCTCCGGTCTCGGCGGCCAGACGCTGGCGCAGATCGCCGGGTGGAACATTCCCGGCGGCGCTTCAGAAAGCCAGAAGAAGCGCCCGCGCACGCGGTTCTACGACAACCTCGACGGCCGTTCGCTCGACACCGCATTCGTCGGCCTGGACCTCGCGACGACGCGGTTCGTCGTGACGTCGAAATCCGGCGGCACGACCGAAACGCTGGCGCAGGCCATCGTCGCCATACAGGCGGTGCGTGAGGCCGGCTTGGGTGACCGCATCCCGGAGCTGTTCCTCGGCATCACCGAACCGGCAAGACCCGGCAAGCCCAACGGACTGCGCGAGTTGTTCGAGAGCCTGTCGATACCGCTGCTCGATCATCACGAAGGCATCGGCGGGCGATTCTCGTGCCTCACCAACGTCGGCCTCATGCCGGCCATGGCCCGCGGCCTCGACGCGCGCGCCATCCGTGCCGGCGCCCGCGAGGTCGTCGCTGCGATGATGGCGGCGAAGCACCCGCGCGATTTTGCGCCAGCGGTCGGCGCGGCGACGGCCCTCGCGCTGTCGAAGGAGAAGGGCATCCGCACGCTGGTGATGATGCCCTACAATGATCGGCTGTCGCGCATGTCGGACTGGTTCGTGCAGTTGTGGGCGGAAAGCCTCGGCAAGAACGGCGAGGGCACCAGCCCCATCGGCGCGCTCGGGCCGCTCGATCAGCACAGCCAGTTGCAACTGTTCATGGATGGCCCGCGCGAGCACTATCTGACGGTCATCCGCGTCGCGAGTGAAGGCACCGGCCCGGTGATCGATCCGGCGCTGGCGGCGAAGGCCGGGCTCGGCTTCATGGGCGGGCGCGCGGTCGGCGATGTGGTGGCGGCACAGGCGCAGGCGATCACCGAGGCGCTGGCCGAGGCGGGGCGCCCGGTGCGTGTCATCGATCTGCCGTCGCTCGATGAACGCAGCATCGGCGCGCTGCTGATGCACTTCATGCTCGAGACGATCCTCGCCGGCAAGGCGCTCGGCGTCGACCCGTTCGACCAACCGGCCGTTGAACTGGCCAAGGTGTTGACGCGGGAGCACTTGAGCAAGAGGGGCTGATGAGCACGCTCGAGGCCGCTGCCGCTTATTCCCCGAGCGCAGTTTTTAAAACGCGGGCGTAGTTTTCGATGGCGAGCTTGCGCAGGGTCGTATCCGGCACGCCGCGCTTCTGCATCGTCTGCAGCACGCGACGATGATCGGCGAAGCTCGACAGCGCCGGTTTTGCCAGCGCGTTCATATCCGAACCGAATGCGACATGATCCTCGCCGAGCCATTCGGCGAGTTCCATCATCCGCCGCGCATAGGTGTCGACGGAGGTCCCGACGTCGGCACCGAGCCCCCACAATCCGACGACGCCGCCCTTGTCCGCGATCATCTTCGCCGTTTCGAGCCGCAGCTTGCGCGCTTGCCAGGCGGGCATCGTCCAGGAGGGGGTTTTGCCGGCGGCGGCGACCGATCCGTGCGACCAGACCAGCGGTTTGCGCGCGGCCCTGAGCGCATCACGCGAAGCGGCGTCCGTGCAATGCGCGAGGTCGACGAGGATGCCGAGCCGCTCGCACTCCTTGATCGCCTCGCGACCCGCGTCTGTCAGCCCGTTGTATTCGGGGCGCTCGGTCTGGAAATCAGCGAATGGGTTACGGATGTAATGCACGAGCTGGAGCTGGCGCACGCCGAGATCGTGCGCGGTGCGGATCTGGCCGACGTCGAGGTCAGCGAAGGTAGCGCCTTCGACTGACAGCACGACATGAGGTTCCCCGGCCAGCGCGCGGTCGACGTCGGCGCTGGTCCGGACGATTTTGAGGCCCTGGCCGTCGATGTGGCGGCGGATGCGGCCGATTTCCTCGACCAGCCATTGCTCGGGCTCATTGCCGCGCGGCGTACCCTTCTGCTTGAAGCCGCCTTTGCCCAAAGTCAGCCACGGCATGTCGCCGACCAACGACCAAGACACCAGCGTTGCACCGCCAGACGCCATGTTGCGCGCCAGCGGCTGTGTGTTCGCCGGGCGCGGGCCGACGAAGAACAGATGGAAGTGCATGTCCCCGATCGGAATCTGACTGGCGGCGGCGCCGCGGCGCGCGGCTGGGAACATCAGGGCTGCAGGTGTGGCAAGTGCCATCGCGAGGATGGCGCGGCGGCTCGGGCTCAGATGGTCAGTCAATCTCGTACGTTCCGGTTGTGGGGTGGGATCGCCGCGCGGTGTGGCGCACGGCTCGCGAGTTGCGCGCCGTCATTCGATCACGATCGTTGCGACGTAGTCCATCGTCCGATGCGTGTTGTCTGTCGGCAGCAGCGTGTTGACCAGGAACGAGGTCGGCGAATAGTTCTCCGGCACCAGCAGATTGAAGGTGGTGCGGATGGCGCGCGCCCGCATTTTCTCCATCATGCCGCCGACGCTCATGCCGGTGTAATAGGTCTTCAGCCGCGCGAACTTGGGCTGCATGTCGGCGGCCACTTTGCGGTGGCCTTCAGACATCTTCCTGACGCCGTCAGGGTTCTCGTCGAACACGGCTTCGAGGAGTGTGCGCTTCTCAGAATCCGGCAGTGCGAGACCGTCGATCACGGTCAGCGGACCATCGACGAGGCCGATTTCGGCCGACCGGCTCGACCGGCTGATCGCATAGCCTGTGGCCTCCATCGGCTCCATGATCTGCTTGACGCAGGATGGCATCCGCTTGCCGGCGAACTGGTCCGCCGTCGTCGCCGGGTCGCAGCCGCGCAGAGCGAGCAGGGACCATGCATACTCCGAGCAGTACATATTCAGCGGCGTATCGATGGTCTGGCCGAGCGCCAGCCGCGCGAGCTGCTGGACGAATTCCGGCGTCCGCCCCGGCTTCCACTTCGGCGCGTTGTAGTCGTCGTTGAAGCTGATCTGCGAGGGATAGATTTTCTTGGCGTTCTGATTGAGGCGCGACGCCCAGGCGGCAATGTTGGCGCGATCGCTATCCGTCAGCCCGCGCGGACGTACGACATGCAGATAGCTCAGCGTTTTATAGTTGTTGCTGGTCATGTCGGCGCGCATGCCGGGGCCGTGGTACTCTTCGTTCAGCGGCATGTCGGTGTGCAGCACCTTGCCACCCTTCACGAAGGCGACGCCGGTGTGGCTGATGCCCATCTGCACGTTGGGGTAGGCGCCGGCTCCACCCCATTCCGGGCGGAAGGTCAGCAGGATGTCGCCGGTCTGGATGAGGCCGCTCTGGGCGAGCCGCGCCGACATGCCTGAACGCTTGGTGACGATGAGGCGCAGACCCGCGTCGCTACCGGATTTGATCGCGTCGGGGTGCTTGAAGTCGACCAGGACGTCAGTGGTCTTGAACGGTCCTGCAAGTGGCGCCCGCGCGCTGGACGGCAGCGCAAAATAGATGGGGATGTTCATTTTCTTGGCCAGACGGGCGTTGGCCGATTCGCTGAACGTGAAGTTCTTGGACTGCGCAAGTGCCGGGACGGCACCACAGATGAGCGCCAGAGCAACCGAAGCAACAGCCGTTGCCACCGAGTTCAGGACCATGCGCATACGTTCACTCCACGCTGATGCATAACAGTTGTTTCGTCTAGCATGCTCCGCGAGCGATACCCAACGCGCAATGAACCGCGCGTGAAGGTCGCGCGCGAAAGAGCAGCGGGGTGTTGCCCGCACGCCGAAAGTGTGGGCAGCGGACGGCGGCGACAGGCCGCGGGGTGGCCACAGCTCACGCCGGACCGTAGCATCCGAGACGAGAGAATCAGCAGCGAAGCCGCGATTTTCTGCCGAGCCCAGATATTGGACGCAAACTGACGATGCCCATTCGCCAACTGTCGCCCGAGACGGTCAACCGCATTGCCGCGGGCGAGGTGATCGAGCGCCCCGCGAGCGTCGTCAAGGAGCTGGTCGAAAACGCCATCGATGCCGGTGCCACCAGCATCGACGTGGTGACGGCGGGCGGCGGGCTGTCGCTGGTGCGCGTCACCGACAACGGCATCGGCATGGGACCGGACGACCTCGCGCTCGCCGTCGAACGTCATGCCACGTCGAAGCTCGACGAGGAGGACCTGTTCTGCATCCGCTCACTCGGCTTTCGCGGCGAGGCCCTGCCGTCGATCGGCTCGGTGTCGCATCTCGAGATCGCGTCACGCGCACGCGGCGCGAGCGCCGCGCATTCCATCCATGTCGACCGCGGCGCCAAGTCCGCGATCCGTCCGGCGGCCTGCAACACCGGCACCCGCGTCGAGGTCCGCGATCTGTTTTCAGCGACGCCGGCGCGGCTCAAGTTTCTGAAGTCCGAGCGCGCCGAAAGCATGGCCGTGACAGAGGTCGTCAAGCGCCTCGCGATGGCCAATCCGGCGTGTCAGTTCACCGTCACGACGGGCGAACGGACGGGGCTGAAACTCCCTGCGACGAGCAACACGCCCGATGGGCTACTGGCACGGCTCGGCCGCATCATGGGGCGCGCGTTTCTCGACGATGCGCTGGCAATCGGCGGCGAGCACGACGGCGTTCGCATCGAAGGTTTCGCCGGATTGCCGACGCTGCATCGTTCGGACCAATCGCAGCAGTATCTGTTCGTCAACGGGCGCGCGGTGAAGGACCGCCTGCTGGTCGGCGCGGTGCGCGCGGCCTACGGCGATCTCATCCCGCGCGGCCGCTTTCCGTTGCTGGCGCTGTTCGTGACACTGGAACCGCGCGAGGTCGACGTGAACGTGCATCCGGCGAAGGCCGAGGTCCGCTTTCGCGATTCCGGGCGGGTGCGCTCGGTGCTCATCGGCGCCGTGCGTGCGGCTCTCGAGGGGGCAGGGCATCGCGCCTCGGCGCAGGGCGGCGCGGCGACGGTCCAAACGCTGGTTGCATCTTTACATGGCTCCGCCGCTTTGCAGGGAGCCGCCGCCGCTTCGCGCCCCGCTGTCGAGAGCGGAGCGCCACCGCGGCTGCGTGATGCCAACCGCGCGGGCTGGCAACCGCAGCGGCCCAGCACGGCAGCGCGCGGCTTCGCGGAGGCCATGCAGGCGCCGTTCGCCCATCTCGACGCGCCGAGCGCGGATGCAGCCCCCGCGTCCGCAGTAGTCGAGCCCGCGTTGATCGAACGTCCGCTCGGCGCGGCGCGGGCGCAGGTGCACGAGACCTATATCGTAGCGCAGACGCGCGATGGCGTCGTCATCGTCGACCAGCACGCCGCGCACGAGCGGCTCGTCTACGAGCGTATGAAGCGGATGCTGGCGGACGGCGGCGTGGCGCGGCAGGGATTGCTGATCCCGGTGATCGTCGAGGTCGGCGAGGCGGAGGCCGAAGTGCTGGCCGAGCGGGCGGGCGAACTGGAAAGCCTCGGCCTCGTGGTGGAGCCGTTCGGGCAGGGTGCTGTCGCGGTGCGGGAATTGCCGGCGCTGCTCGGCCACGCCGATGCCGCGGCGCTGGTGCGCGACGTGGCCGCCGAACTGCTCGACGACGGCGAGGCGGGCACCGTCGGCCAGTGGCTCGACGCCGTCGCTTCGCGTATGGCGTGTCACGGCAGCGTGCGCGCCGGGCGGCGGCTGACGGCGGATGAAATGAACGCGCTGCTGCGCGAAATGGAAGCGACGCCCTATTCAGGCCAGTGCAACCACGGCCGGCCGACCTACGTCGAGCTGAAACTCACCGACATCGAGCGGCTGTTCGGGCGGCGCTGAGACGTCGCGGCTGACCGCGCCGAGCGTTACATCACGCAAAACCGCGCGCCTTCAATTCGCTGAAGGGGACCAGTCGCTTGGTGTCCTCGTCCCACAGTTTCAGCACGCATTCCTTGAAACCGTCGAGAAATTTGATTTTGCGCACGCCGGCCAGCTCGGGATGGTCGCGCAGCACCTCCGGCAACCGGTAATATGGAATGCGGCTGTAAAGATGGTGGACGTTGTGAATGCCGATGTTCGCCGACAGCCACTGAAGCACCTTCGGCATTTCGTAGTACGACGAGCCGAGCAGGGCGGCATCCTGATGCGACCAGCCGTTCGAGTGCTCCCAGTAGGTGTCCTCGAACTGGTGCTGGACGTAGAACAGCCAGATGCCCATGGTCGCAGCAGAAATGACGATCGGCAAGTGCACGGCCAGGAACGCCTGCACGCCCACCAGCCACATCATGAGACCGAACAGAACGGCGATGGCGACATTTGTGCCCATCGCGCTCGCCCACGGCCGCCAGCCGTCGCGCATCTGGCCGACGGGCAGGCGCTGGTGCAGCAGGAACACGAACGACGGGCCGAGGCCGAACATGACCAACGGATGGCGATACAAGCGATAGCGCCACTGCTGCCACCGCGACAGGGCGAGGAACTCACGCACGGTCATGGTGTCGATGTCGCCGGTGCCGCGCTTGTCGAGATTGCCGCTGGTGGCGTGGTGCGTGGCATGGCTGCGGCGCCAGACTTCGTAAGGTGTCAACGTCAAGACGCCGATGACGCGGCCGACCCAGTCGTTGGTCTGGCGCGTCTTGAAGAAGGCCAGATGGCCGCAGTCGTGCTGGATGAGGAACAGCCGTGTCAGGAATGCGCCGGCGGGAATGGCGACCAGGAGCGAAAGCCCGAAGCTGTACTGGTACACCGCGTAGGTGACCGCCCATAACAGGACAAAAGGTACGGCCGTCACGACGATCTCGCGAATGCTACGGGAGACGTCAGGATGACGGTACGCTCCGACGATCTGCAACCAGTCGCGCTCGACGACGGGTGCGGGCGCCTCGAGAGCGCACGTGTCGGTCATGTCAGTCGCCTTCCATTCGAGTATGTGGGCCGCGCCGACGCGCGCCGCCGAAGTTCGGCGGCGGACAGTCGCAGCTTGCCAGCTGCTTCGCAAGTGGTCGGTTGCACGACGTTGGGCATATCATCTCTGGTGTGGCAGCGCGGCGTGCTCGCCTGAGCCGCGCACATCCGCAGCGGGGCATTTTATGCGACGCACAAAGCGCACCTCCGTGTCGCCCCAGGAACGCTTTTCGATCAGTTGGAACCCGGCGGGGAGCGCCATGTCGAGGCCGGCGCGTTCCTCGACCACGAGCAGAGCTCCATGCGCGAGCCATGCGCCCGCGGCAAGGGAGGCGAGGGCTTTTTCGCCGAGGCCTTGTCCGTAGGGAGGATCGAGAAACGCGATGTCGAACGGCTGAATGTTGCCGGCGGGGCCAAGGTCGCAGGCGTCGCGCCGCCAGATCTTGCTGACGCCGTTGAGGCCGAATGCCTCCAGGTTGCGTCGGATGAGGGCGCGTGATTCGGCGCCGTCGTCGATGAACAGCGCGTAGCGGGCCCCGCGCGACAGCGCCTCGATGCCGAGTGCTCCCGTTCCGGCAAACAGGTCGATGACGCGGCTGCCGTCGAGCGAGGGCCCGTCGATGCCGTGCGCCAGGATGTTGAACACGTTTTCGCGGACGCGGTCCGACGTCGGCCTGAGGCCTGCGTGCTCCGGCGCGGCGAGTTGTCGTCCGCGCAATGTTCCACCAACTACGCGCATCGTGCGGCACCGCTCATCGCTTGGAACCGGGCCGTTTCGCTCTCGGACGTTTCGGTCCTGAACCCTTCGGACCTGAACCTTTCGGTCCCGGACCCTTCGGCCCGGCCGCTCGCGGACCGGCGCCGCTGCGCGGGGACGTGGCGTACGCAGGCGGGGTGCCGCGCGGTTTGGCGCCAGCGCGTGGCGCGCGTTCGCCCTTCGGCGATGCTACCCCACCGCTGCCGCCGCGTCCGTCGCCCGGCGCGGAGCGGCGTCCGGGTTCGTCGCCGCGCATTGGTCCGCCGTGGCCACGCCAGGTGAAGGCGTGCCGCTTGGCGGCGGACTGCGGCACCTTGCCGTGTGGTCTTGTCTTGCCGGGCCTCGCAGGCGGCTCACCGCTGCGCGGACGCTGGCCCGGTTCGCTGGTCCGCTCGTCGCGTGCCGGGACCGCATCGCGGCGGCCTTGGACGCCACTCGGACGCCGGTCGTCACCGCGCCGCGCCGGCTGGGGCCTTGTCTGCTGGGGGACTGCCGGGCCCGGTTTCGCGTCGCTCGGACGCGGTGGTGGGGGGGGGGGGGGGGGGGGGGGGGGGGGCGCCCCGCGGGGGGCCG
>JBKBNR010000005.1:3037-5249 GCA_046295315.1 Hyphomicrobiaceae bacterium | reverse complement strand
GGGCGTGCGCCGCGCCGCGCTCTGCGCACGCCACCGGTTGGTCACCTGCACATCGGGCTCCGGCCCGGTCAGGCACAACTGCTCCGCGAGGTCCGGTCCGAGCTGATCGGCGATGACACGGCGCTTGACCGCGTCGACCTGTCCCGTCGGCAGATCGAGCAATTGAAACGGTCCATAGGAGACGCGAATGAGGCGGTTCACCGACAAGCCCAGATGCTCGAGAATGCGCCGAACCTCGCGGTTCTTGCCCTCGCGCAGCGCCACCGTCAGCCAGACGTTGGCGCCCTGCAGGCTGTCGAGCGACGCCTCGACCGGACCGTAGCGAACGCCGTCGATCTCGATGCCGTTCTTCAGCTTGTCGAGGTCCGCCTGATCGACGCGGCCGTGCGCGCGGACCCGGTAGCGCCGGAGCCACCCGGTCGACGGCAGTTCGAGATGCCGCGCCAGCGCGCCGTCGTTGGTCAGCAGCAGCAGGCCTTCGGTGTTGTAGTCGAGGCGGCCGATGGAAATGACCCGCGGCAATTCGGGCGGCAGGTTCTCGAACACGGTGGCGCGCCCCTCCGGGTCGGCGTGCGTGGTGACGAGACCGCGCGGCTTGTGGTAGCGCCACATGCGGACCGGCTCGGCCATGGGCAGTGGATGACCGTCGACGAGAACGATGTCCTTCGCTGAAACTTCGACACCCGGCGTGCGCAGAACCTGTCCATTGACGCTGACGCGGCCGAGTGCGATCCACCGCGCGGCCGCGCGGCGAGAGCACAGGCCGGCACGGGCCATGGCTTTCGCGATGCGCGTTGGCGGGTTGTCAATACGCTGCGTGGCATCGTTGCGCGACGCCGGATGACCGGGGCGGGCGTCGACGGACTTCGGACGGGTGGCCGGCTCGAGGCCCGGTCTGGCCCTGTGCGGGGCCGCAGGCGCACCGGCTCCCGGCGGCTTGGCCCTCGGCAGTCGCGCGGGGCGACGTTCCGCCTTGTCGCGCGGGCTATCGTCGCGCGGGCTGTCGTCATGTCCGGTCGTTGTCGGTTTGCGCATGCTCGATCGTTTCGATTTGAGGAACAACGCTCCTTATGACACCAGTGAGACGCAACGGCCATATGGCTCTGGCGCTCGCCGAGGCGGCCGCCGCCGGTGAGCGTGGCGAAGTGCCGGTCGGAGCGGTCGTCGTCGGCAGCGACGATGTCGTGCTCGCAGTGGCAGGAAATCGGACGCGGCAGTTCAACGATCCGACGGCGCACGCGGAAGTGCTCGCCATCCGCGCGGCGTGCGCCACGCTTCGCTCAGAGCGGCTGGTCGGCTGCGATCTCTACGTGACGCTGGAGCCCTGCCCGATGTGCGCGGCCGCAATCTCGTTCGCCCGCATCCGCCGGCTCTACTTCGGCGCCAGCGATCCCAAAAGTGGTGGCGTCGTGTCCGGACCGCGTATTTTTCACGCCGCGACCTGTCACCACGCGCCCGAGGTCTACGACGGCATCGCCGCCGACGAGGCCGCCGCTCTGCTGAAGTCGTTCTTCGCCGAAAGACGGTAATGTATCGCGGCGCGCCAGCGTCGCAAACACCGCAGCGCGCTACTCCACTTTTTCGCGCTGCTTTTCGAGCGGCGAATGACCACTATTGGCGCGGTAGCGCGCGAACCGCCGGCATCTTCCGACAGGAATGGCGTATCGTGGCTTTGGCGGCCGTCCGTCACTTCAGCGAGGTTCCGGTACAGTTGCACGGCTTTCGTGGGGTGGTGCCGCTCCAGTTCTCGCCACGCCTGGTCGTCGACGACGACGGCGCGCACGCCGGTCAGAAAGCCGATCTCTCCGATCGGGTCACTGCGCCGGGTGAGGTTCGGGAGTGTCGCCGCATGGGGAAGTTCCAACGCGACTTCGACTTCGCCCTCGGTCAGCACGTACATGTCCGGGTAGAACTGCCCTTTGCGGCGCAGTTTTTCCCCGGGCGCGAACTCGGCTTGAGGAGAATGCGAAACAAGCAGCGAGGCGTCGAAAGACGGCAGCGCGGTGGCATTCGTTTCGACCGATTCCATGGCTCGCGTTTCTACCGATGCACACGAGGTCGCCACACTAACCGCCAGATCGACCCGCCGACAGGTCCTGTCGAAGCGAATGAGCGATGGGCGCGGAACGCCGGCAGTTCCCTCCGTTACAGCGGCGGGTTCACCCCTTGCGCGGCTTGGCGCGCTTGGCGATGCCGCCGAGCAGCTTGCGCT
>JBKBNR010000005.1:0-3027 GCA_046295315.1 Hyphomicrobiaceae bacterium | reverse complement strand
TGGTCGTTTTGGGCGGCGGCAGGGACAGTGCCGGCTCTACCTCGACCAGCGGCAGCGTCTCGCTGGCCAGAATGCGCTCGAGCTGAACTTTCAGCTTCTGTTTCGCGGGCTCCGCGGCGGCCAGCACCTCGTTCAGCCGCAGGAAGTCGAGCACCTGGAAATGGCTGGTGCCGCCTTCGATGTAGATGTCCGGCTGCACCGACTTGAGTTTCTCGCGCACGATCGTTCGCTCGAAAATGAAGGCGCTGGCGAACAGCGCTTCCAGCGCGCTCGGGTGGTTGCGCCGTTCCGACGGCACCGGCGCCCCCGACACGTCGATGGCGACGATAATGTCGGCGTCGCCGGCGATCAGGTCGAAGGGCAGCGGGTTGGCAAGTCCGCCGTCGATCAGGGCGTGGCCATCGACGACGACGGGCTGGAAGATGACCGGCAGCGCCATGCTGGCGGCGATGGCGCGGCGCAAGGGGCCGCCGGAGAAGACATAGGGTTCCTGCTGGTAGAAATCCGTGGCGACGATGCGCAGAGGTATCGCGAGGCCATCGAAGGTTTCGGCGAGCCCCGGCGGCATGATGACATCGAGCAGGGAGGCGGGATCGAGCAGCGCCGAGCGGGTGCCGAAGATGCCGAAAAAGCGGCTCATGGTTTGGGCGCGCGACGCGAACAGGTCGCGGACGAGGCTGAAGCGCTGGGTCAGGACCTCTTGCGTGTGGGCGCGGATGGCCCGCGCCGGAATGCCCGACGCATAGGCGGCACCGAAGATGGCGCCGATCGAGGTGCCGGCGATGACGTCGGGCTTGACGCCCAGTTCGTCGAAGGCTTCGAGCACGGGAATGTGGGCGAGGCCGCGCGCCCCGCCGCCGCCGAGCGCCAGGCCGATGCGCGGACGGCGGGTGATGGCCGAGAGCGGCCTTTGTGCCGTCGGTTGCGTGGTGATCTTGATGTTCAAGGGTCGGCTCTGAGGCAGTTGGTGCAGACGGCCATTATAGGGGTATGCGGCCGCCGCGGCGAATGTTTCGCGGGGGCGAGAAAACGGTCAGCCGTCGGCGGGCTCAGCCTTTCGCCGTGACGCGCGCCACGGCCCGCCAGCCGATGTCGCGGCGGCAGAAACCTTCCGGCCATTGGATTGCGTCGACGGCCTGATAGGCGAGGGCTTGTGCTTGCGCGACGGTCGCCGCGTGCGCGGTGACATTGAGCACCCGGCCGCCGGCGGCGAGGAGGCGCTCTCCGTCGCGCGAGGTTCCGGCGTGGAATACCTCGACCCCGGCCATCTGCTCTGCGGCCTCTATGCCGCGGATCTCGGTGCCCTTGCGCGGTGTGCCCGGATACCCCTCGGCAGCAAGCACCACGGTCAACGCGGCATCATCCGCGAACTTGACAACGACATCTGACAAATCCCCCCGCGCAACCGCCAGCAGCACCGGCAGCAGATCGGATTCGAGACGCATCATCAGCACCTGGCATTCGGGATCACCGAAACGGGTGTTGTATTCGATCAGCTTCGGGCCGTCCGCGGTCACCATCAGCCCGGCGAAAAGCACGCCCTTGAAGGGCGTGCCGCGCTTTTTCATACCGGCGACGGTCGGCTCGATGATCTCGCGCATGGTGCGCGCGATCATCTCCGGGGTCATCACCGGAGCCGGGGAATAGGCACCCATGCCGCCAGTGTTCGGCCCGGTGTCGCCATCGCCGACGCGCTTGTGATCCTGCGCCGCACCGAACGCGATCGCCCGTTCGCCGTCGGAAAGCGCGAAGAAGCTCGCCTCCTCGCCGTCGAGAAACTCCTCGATCACGACTTCGGACCCGGCAGCGCCGAATGCGCCATCGAAGCAGGCGTCGACGGCGGCTTCAGCCTCACTCGACGTTGCCGCAATCACGACGCCTTTGCCGGCGGCGAGACCGTCCGCCTTGACGACGATCGGCAGCGGCCTTCCCGCGAGATAGGCCTTCGCAGTCGCGGCGTCACGGAAGCGCCCATATGCCCCAGTTGGAATCGCGAACTCGGCACAGAGATCCTTGGTGAAGCCTTTAGAGCCCTCGAGTTGCGCCGCCGCCTGCGATGGTCCGAAGGCGAGGATGCCGGCCGCTTCGAGAGCGTCGACGAGACCGGCGACCAACGGTGCTTCGGGGCCGACGACGACCAAATGAATGCGCTTCTCGCGGCAGAACGCGACCACAGCGGCATGGTCGGTGATGTCGACCGCGGCCGGAACCGCGAATTCAAAGATGCCGGGGTTGCCGGGTGCGGCGTAGAAATCGCCGAGCAGCGGGCTCCCCGCCAGCGCCCACGCGAGCGCGTGCTCGCGCCCGCCCGAGCCGATCAGCAGCACGTTGGTGTCGAGGGGCGGTTCGGGCATGGATCAACTCTCGAAGGCGGCGGTCGAAGTCTCTGGATATGTGCCGGCGCGGCGGCCGGCGGATCGCCGCGTGGTGTAACATCGCTCGCAGCAACAAGGAATCGAAACGACCGATGCCCACAGAAACCGACAAGACCCGCGGCCCCGGCAACGCGCCCGAATTCTCCGTTTCCGAGCTTGCCGGCGCCATCAAGCGGGCGCTGGAAGACGGCTTCGGCTATGTGCGGCTGCGCGGTGAAATATCGGGCTATCGCGGCCCGCACGCTTCGGGCCACGCTTATTTTGCGCTCAAGGACGACAAGGCCAAGATCGACGCCGTCGTCTGGCGCGGCAGCCTGTCGAAGATGCGCGTGCGCCCGGAAGAGGGCATGGAGGTGATCGCGCAGGGCCGGATCACGTCCTATCCTGGCAAATCCACTTATCAGATCGTCATCGAGCAGATGGAGCCGGCGGGGCTCGGCGCGCTGATGGCGATGCTGGAGGAGCGCAAGCGCAAGTTTGCCGCCGAGGGTCTTTTCGACGAGGCGAGGAAGCGCGCGCTTCCCTTCCTGCCGCGCGTCGTCGGTGTCGTCACCAGCCCGACCGGTGCCGTCATCCGCGATATGCTGGCGGGGTTCACCGAGCGATTCCCGGCGCATGTCGTGGTCTGGCCGGTGCTGGTGCAGGGCGAGAC
>JBKBNR010000004.1:0-23382 GCA_046295315.1 Hyphomicrobiaceae bacterium | reverse complement strand
CGGCATCGCGGACGTCGCCCCCGGTGCCCCGGCGCGTGTGGCGCTGGTGATCGAACTGGTGGACCGGGGCGCTGTCTCGCGCCTTCCGGACCGGGCCGAGATCGCGTTGGCCGGTGCCAATCTGCCGCTGTTGAGGCTGTCGAGCCACGATGGTTCGACGCCGATCAAAGTCGCATTGGCGCTCGACGGGACCATTCGTGGCAACCTGTGGAGCGACGTCGGCGAGGAGTGACCCGGTCCCGCCGTGACGGCGGAGGCGACGCCGGCCGCCGACTGTTCGCGCCATCGCGTCTCGACAGGATTTCGGTCAATGACGTCGACCGGTTGAAAGAGTATCAGGCGCGCTTCGATCTGAAATGGGACACGCTGCGCTGAAGGTTGCGTCCCAACCGGGGGCAAATGCTCATGGAAAACGCCGTGCTCGCGGTTCGGCACTGGTTCGCGGGCCTCCACGCGAAGGTGCCCGTCGTTCTCGTCGTGGTGGCTGGTCTCGTTGCCGTACTCGCCATCAACGTCTCGGGTCGCGGTGCAGCCGTCGGGACCGCGACCGTCCGTCGAGGCAGCGCGGCCGAGGTCGTCTATGCGACAGGTGTCGTCGAACCCGTTCATTGGGCCAAGGTCACGGCGCTGGCCCGCAAGCGGATCGACGACATCTGCAAGTGCGAAGGCCAAGTGGTCAAGAAGGGCGACGTGCTGGTGCGGCTCGACGATATCGAGGAACGCGCCATGCTGACGGAGCTCGAGGCGCGCCTGGCCCGCATGCAGAGCGATGTGGAGCGGATCACCAAGCTCGTCCAGCGCAACATCGCGCCGCGTGCCAGCCTCGACGAGAAGCTGACGCAGATCGACGAGCAGAATGCGCGAATTCTCGCTTTGCGCGATCGCATCGCGGACCTCGCGTTGAAGTCGCCGATCGACGGCATCGTGTTGCGGCGGGATGGCGAGATCGGCGAGATCGCCGGCATCGGCGCGAACGATACGCTGCTTTGGGTGGGCCAGCCGAAGCCGCTGCAATTGGTTGCGGAGGTCAACGAAGACGATATCGCCAGGGTCGAGAAGGGGCAGAGGGCCTTGTTGCGGCACGAAGGTACGGCCAATCGCCGCCTTGAGGGCACGGTCGCCCGCATCACGCCCAAGGGTGACCCGCAAACCAAGACGTTTCGCGTCTACATCGCACTGCCGGACGACACGCCGTTGCACATCGGAATGAGCGTCGAAGCCAACATCGTCGTCAGCGAAATCACCAACGGGCTGCTGCTTCCGGCTGAAGCGGTGGGCGATCACGCAGTGCAACTGATAAAGGATGGCCGTGTCGTCGGGACGCCCGTCGAGATCGGCATTCGCGGGGCGGGCCTCGTCGAGATTCGCAGCGGTGTCGGCGAGGGCGATGTCGCGGTATCGCCCTTCCGCAAGGATCTGGCGAACGGCGCGGCGGTGCGTATCGGCGGCGCACGATGAAGCTGGTGCTCGACATCGCATGGACGCACGTCACATCGCGGCTGCGGCAGACTTTCGTCGGCCTGCTCGGCGTGGCGATGGGCGTCGGCTTCTCGATCATGATGGCGGCGCTGATGGAGGGCTCGCAGCGCGATTTCGTCAGCCAGCTCGTCGACAGCCTGCCGCACATCACCATGAGCGACGAGCGGCGCGAGCCGCCACGCCAGCCAGCATCCGACATTTTCGATGTGGTCCACATCTCCGGTCTGCGTACGCCCCAGACGCGACCGGGCATCAAGAACCCGTACGCGATACTGGCCGAACTCGAACCGTGGCTCGACGGGGCGGTGGCGCCATCCGTCCAGTCCCGCGCGGTGATCCGCTACGCCGGACGCGACACGACAACGAGCGTCACTGGCATCGAGCCGAAGCGCGAGCGCGCCGTATCCAAGCTCGCCACCCAGGTGCGCGGCGGCACGCTCGACAGCCTCTACAAGTCGTCGAACGCCATCATCCTCGGCGACAAGCTCGCAGAGAAGATCGGCGTGCGCGTCGGCAACACGATCGCACTGGTTTCGGGACGTGGCGAGATCGTGTCGTGCACGGTCGTGGCGCTGTTCCACTCCGGCATCAGACAGAACGACGAGACGCAGGCCTTCACGCTGCTCAAGACGGCGCAGATCCTGGCCGGCCAGACGGGCCTCGTCAATGCGATGCGCATCAGGGTTGCGTCGATACTAGAGGCATCGCAGATCGCAGCGCGCATCGAGGCGCAGACGGGCTATAAGTCCGTATCGTGGCAAGAGGCGAACGAGGATCTGCTGTCGGCGTTCCAGATCCGCAATTTCATCATGTACACCGTCGTCGGTGCCATTCTTCTCGTGGCGTCTTTCGGCACCTACAACATCATATCGACGATCACGCACGAGAAGACGCGTGACATCGCTATTCTGAAATCACTCGGCCTCACGCAGGCAACGGTGCGGCGCATCTTTCTCGTCGAGGCGCTTCTCATCGGCATTGCCGGCACGCTCATCGGGTGGGGGCTCGGCTACGTGCTGTGCCTCATGCTGGGCATGATCGAGTTCAAGAGCCCGTTCATGGATTCGACGCGGCTGCCGATGTACTTTTCTTTCACGCACTATCTTCTGGCTGGAGCCGTCGCGCTGGTGGCGTCGGCGATTGCCGGGTATCTGCCGGCGCGTAAGGCTGCACGGCAGCATCCAGTGGAAATCATTCGCGGAGCGTCATGATGGCGACGGCCGCTGCCGAAATGCTCATCGAATTGCGTGGCGTCACGAAGGTCATCGGCGACGGAGTCGAGACGACCCTCGTGCGCGACGTCGATCTCGTGGTGAAGCGCGGCGAGTTTATCGCCGTCATCGGCCCTTCGGGATCGGGAAAGAGTTCGCTGCTCTATCTGCTGGGTCTGCTCGACGTGCCGACTTTCGGCGAGGTCGCCGTCCTCGGGCAGACCACGAGCGGCCTCGACGAGGCGGCGCTGGCGCGGCTGCGGCTGTCGATGCTCGGCTTCGTCTTCCAGTTTCACTTTCTGTTGCCGGAATTCACCGCACTCGCCAATGTCATGCTGCCGATGCGCGCGCTACAACGATTGAGCGACGAGCAGGCCGAGCAGCGGGCTCGTGAACTTCTCGGCTCTCTCGGACTTGCCGATCAGGCGATGAAACGGCCCGGCCAGCTTTCCGGTGGTCAACGCCAGCGTGTCGCAATTGCGCGGGCGCTTGCCAACGAGCCGCAGGTGTTGCTCGCCGACGAGCCGACGGGAAATCTCGACACCGCGTCGAGCGAGCAGGTGCTCGGCATCTTCCGGCGGCTCGTCGACGACACGGGCCGTGCGATCGTCATGGTGACGCACGATCTCGATCTGGCGTCGCGCGCCGACCGCCGCGTGCGCATCGTCGACGGACGCATCGTGCCGGAATGACGGATCGCGTTCGCACGCATCTCTGACCTGGGCGGTCGAAGCAAAGGCCCCGCGCCGGAAGCGCGAGGGCCTGCCGGTCCGCCATGCCACGGCCGTTTATTCCTTGAAGCCGTAGGCCGGGATACCCTGCTCGTTGTCGTAGTACTTGAAGGGGAGGAATTTGCCGCTCATCGCGATTTTGACGCGATCGCCCTTCTCGTTCGGCAACCGCTCCATGGTCATATCGAAGTCGATTGCCGACATGATGCCGTCGCCGAACTCCTCCTCGATCAGCGCCTTCCAAGCTGGACCGTTCACGAGCACGAGCTCATAGAACCGATAGATGAGTGGATCGGTCGGCGGCATCTGAGTGCCGGTGCCCCGATAGGGTACTTCGTTGAGCATGGCTTCTTCCGTTGCCGAAAGACCGAACAGCAGCGCGGCCTTCTTCGCCAGCGGCTTGACCAGCTTGTGTTGCCCGAGCAGCGCGCCGACGACGAGAACCGGGCTCATGCCGCCGATCTCGTCGCAGATGAATTTCCAGGTCCAGCCCTTCTCGCGCTTGATGTCGAGGATCTTCTCGGTGAGTTGTTCTCGCTTCATTGTGTGCCTCTCATGCGAGTTGCGGGAAAAAAACTTTGCCGCTCCGGTGCAGCCGGCGCCGTGCTGGATGCGGCGACGGCGGGTTCGGGAATAGCGGGATTGACGATGGGAGGATGGCGCGCATCCCACACCTTGCCCGCCGCAAGTTCGTCGTCGAAGCTCTTCGATCGCGAGACGAGAAAGTCGATGATGTGGTTGCGCAGCGGGTAGTAGGCGGGATGGCGGTGCACATCGTTGCGGGTGCGCGCCTTCGGCAGTGGGTTGGCGACGATCTCGGCGATACGCGCGCCCGGTCCGTTGGTCATCAGCACGATCTTGTCGGCGAGGTAGATGGCTTCATCGACATCGTGTGTGATCATGAAGACGGTCTGACCGGTGCTGGTGCAGATGTTGCGCACCTCGTCTTGCAACGTGCCGCGTGTCAGCGCGTCGAGCGCCGAGAAGGGCTCGTCCATCAGCAGAATCTTGGGGTCGATCGACAAGGCCCGCGCAATGCCGACGCGCTGCTTCATGCCGCCCGAAAGCTGCGCTGGTTTGCGTTGAGCAGCAGGTTCGAGGCCGACGAGACGGATGGCTGCAAGTGCTTTGGCCTCGATCTCGGCGCGCGACCACTTCGGCCAGCGCGACTTGACCGCATAGGTGACATTGCCGAGCGCTGTTTTCCACGGCAGAAGCGCGTGACTTTGAAAAATGACGGCGCGATCGAGCGACGGTCCGTCGATCGCTTGTCCGTCGACGATCACGACGCCCGACGATGGAGTGTCCAGTCCGGCCAGGATGTTGAGCACCGTCGTCTTGCCGCAGCCCGAGTGGCCGATCACCGCAACGAACTCGCCGCGCGTCAGCGTCAGCCACAAGTCGTCGAAGACGGTGGTGGTGGCACCGCCCGTGCCGGGATAGGACCGTGAAATGCCTTCGATGGAGATGTATCGGCTGTTCATGTCCTACTCCGGATAAGTGACGAGCCGACCGAGACGGGCGAGCATCTGGTCGAGCAGCATGCCCACGAACCCGATGACCAGGATCGCCACGATGACGTTGGTGATGGAGAGGTTGTTCCACTCGTTCCAGACGAAGTAGCCGATGCCCGTGCCGCCGACGAGCATCTCGGCGGCGACGATGACCAGCCACGCGATGCCGATGGAGATGCGCATTCCGGTGACGATGGTCGGCGCGGCGGCCGGAAGGATGACGGTGAACGCTTTTCGAAGAGTACCGACCTCCAGAGTCCGCGCGACGTTGACCCACTCCTTCCGCACGTTGGCGACGCCGAAGGCGGTGTTGATCAGCATCGGCCAGACCGAGCAGATGAAGATGACGAATATGGCGGAAAGCCCGCTGTCCTTGATCGTGTAGAGAGCCAGCGGCATCCAGGCCAGGGGCGAGATGGGTTTCAAAACCTGAATGAACGGATCGAGCGCGCGGCTCATCAACGGCGACATGCCGATCAGAAATCCGAGAGGCAACGCGACGATCAGGGCCAGCGTGTAGCCTGCCGCGACGCGCATGATCGAATAGCCGAGCTGCAGCCCCAATCCGACATCGTTGGTGCCGCGCACATAGAACGGGTCTTTGATATGGCCCCAAAGCGTGCTGCCGACATCGAGCGGCGTCGGCATGGCGGACTTGCCCTGTGTCGCCGTCAGTCCCATCAGCTTGGCGTATTCCGGGTCCATCTGCTGCCCGCCGCTGCCGCCTGACACAGCGATGTGCCAGGCGAGCAGGAAGGTGGCGAGCAGGAAAACAGAAACGGCGGCGGACCTCAATTCGATCGAGCGCGTCATCGTCGTCCCCTGGCTTGTGTTCCCCGTCAGCTGCGCTTGATGGCGAAGCTGTCGAGGTATTCCGCGGGCTTCGACGGATCGAAGGTCTTTCCCATCACCGCGAACGTCTTGGTCGATGCTTCGGGCGGCGTCAGGCCCGCTTCCTTCATCAGACGCACGGCGTCGGTCTGCAGGAACACCTCCTTGGCAATGCCCTGGTAATCGACGTCGCCTTTGAGCTGTCCCCAGCGCTTCATCTGCGTCAGCATCCACACGGCGAAACTTTCCCAAGGGAAGGGATCGAACGTCACGCGGTTGGGATCATTCTTCACGTTGCCGAGACCGTCGGCGTAGGTGCCGGTCAAGACCTGCTCGAGCACGGTAACGGGTGCGTTGAGATAGTTGGCAGGCGCAATGGCTGTCGCGATGTCCTTGCGGTTCTCGGCCTTGGACGCGAATGCCGCCGCCTCGATGATGGCGCGAAGAAGCGCACCATACGAATTCGGCGCCGTCGTCACGAACTCCTTGGTTGCCGCGAACGCGCAGCAGGGGTGGCCATCCCACAGCTCTTTCGACAAGACGTGAACGAACCCGACACCGTCGAAAACTGCGCGCTGCGATATGTTATCGGGGGCGAGGAAGCCGTCGATGTTGTCGGCGCGCAGATTGGCCACCATCTCCGGCGGCGGCACCGAACGCAGTTGCACGTCGGTATCGGGATCGAGCCCGTGCTCCGCAAGGTAGTAGCGCAGCAGGTAGTTGTGGATGGAATAGTCGAAAGGAATGGCGAACTTCATGCCCTTCCAGTTCTTCGGGTCACGGTTGTCCTTGTGTTTCATCGCCAGCGTGATGGCCTGGCCGTTGATGTTCTCGATGGCCGGCACGGTCATCGGAACCGCCGTCGAGCCGAGACCGAGCGAGATTGCGATCGGCATCGGTGAGAGCATATGCGCGGCGTCGTATTCCTTGTTCAGCGTCTTGTCGCGGACGACGGCCCACCCGGCGGTCTTCACCACTTCGACGTTGAGGCCCTGTTTCGAGTAGAAGCCCATCGGGTGCGCCATGATGATCGGCGTCGCGCAGGTGATCGGAATGAAGCCGACTTTGAGATCCTTCTTCTCCGGCGTTCCGGTCGTCGCGAGCGCGTCAGCCGCGGTCAGAACCGGAAAGACCTGAGCGATGGCGGCGGCGGCGGTCGTTGCGCCAACAGCCTTGAGGAACGCGCGGCGCTGGACTGGATTGGGGAAAAGTGCGCGCATGACGCCGGCTTCGACAACCCGTCGCACGCGGTTATCCTCACCGGCATTGGCAAGAAAATCCGCCTCGGCCTTGGCCCTCGATGCCGCGTGGTCGTGCTCCGCTTGGGTGGTGTGTTGTCCGCAGGAGCAGCCGCAACGCTTGACCGGCTTGCCATCGGCATCGAATGGATCGTCGAACGTAGACATCGTTGACTCCTTGCTGTGGGACGTTGTGTGGCTGGGAAAGCGAGCAGACTCGCGTGTCACTTGGCCAATTGCGCGCGGGCGGATGGACCTGTCTGCGACGTGATGCGGTCGAGCGCGGCGGCGAGGTCGTCGGCGAGGTCTGCAAGCCCGGGGTAGCTGGCGAGCGCGGCGCGGATGTCGGGGTAGCGAACGGACACGGCGCCGTCGGGCCCCGCCATGACGACGAGCTTCAACGGCACCTCGACGACCGCCGCGGGATTGCTCGCGAGCAGACGGGCCATGTAGCGCGGGTGAAAGAACAGGATCTGGCGCAGAGGCCTTATCGCGAAGCCGCCCTTGGCGAGAAGCATCTGCGTCTCGACCTTGGTCAATACCCAGAGATCTTCCGCGGCGATCGCAGTTTCGAGGGCGGCGACGGTGGCTTCGAAGTCGAGCGCCGAAGTGACGACGATCTGCCGGCCGGGCTTGACGGGGCCGTCTGCGGCGTAGGCGATGGAGATGTTGGGCGTCGGCATGTCACAGGCTCCGCAATTTGGATCATCTCGCTTGTCCGGCGGGTCGGCGCACGAGGTCGGCCGCCCCGCCGGTTTGCCCTGTTATCGACACGTCAGGCAGCGACGCCCGGTTGCGCCACGACAGACGGAGCGCCTTCCTCGATCGGCAATTCAGGATCGCGCGACCACTCGTTCCATGATCCGAAGTAGATGCGGACATCCTTGATGCCGGCCTCCTTCAGCGCCACGAACGTGTTCGATGCACGCGCGCCCTTGAAGCAGTAGAGATAGACGGGTGTATCCGGTGTGATGCCGACGGTTGCGCATTCGGCGAGGATCTCCGGCCCCGACTTGAAGCGGGGTCCTTCAGCAGTCGGCTTCATCATCCGGTACCACTCGATCCAGACGGCGCTCGGCAGCCGGCCCTTGCGCGGGCAGAAGTCCAGTCCATAAGGCGAGGAACTGGCGCCGATCCATTCGTCGACGTCGCGGACATCGAGCTTGGCGATCGCGGGTTCGGAGAGGGCCGCGAGCATGGCGTTGCGATCGACCATCAACGTGGCGGCGGACGGATCGACGGGGAACATGCGCGCGACCGGGGTTTGCACGCTGGTCGATGTTGGCAGGCCCTTCGCCGTCCACGCGGCAAGACCACCGTGCAGGATCTTCGCGGAAGGATAGCCGAGATACTTGAGCAGATAGTAGCCGCGGCACGACTGGCCGAAGCCGGTGTTCATCGACTGCTCGTAAAGGACCGCGGTTTCCGCGCCTCCGAGGCCAGCGGCGCCGAACGCAGCGGCGAACTTCTTCGACAGCTCGGCCATGCCGTCGGCGGTCGACGTGGCGAGGTAGGTGAAGATCTCATGCAAGTTGACCGCGCCAGGGATGTGGCCGGCGGCGAAGCTCTTGGGGTCACGGGTGTCGATGATGACGACTTTGCTGCTGGCGGCGAGCGCCGAGAGCTGTTCGGGCGTGATGAGTACCGTCTCTGACATTGCAATCCTCGCTGATTATGTGGGGCAAGAGTGAGTGCTGATGCAGGTGGTCGTGGTCTCCGATAGGCTCAGGCCAGGCTGATCGCGACGGGCGCCTCCGTTCCGTTTACTGCTCCATCGTCAAAGCTCAGTGGGTCCACCGATGCTGCTGTTTCCTCGGCGATGCGACGGCGAGCCAGCATGTGGGCCCGCGCGTTGTCGATCGCATCGACGGCGACGAGGCGTCCGTTGCGCCGGTATTCGACGACAAGAGGTCCGCGTTCGGTATCGCCCTCGATGGTGACGTGGTCGCCAGCGGTATAGAGCCCGGCGATCTGCAGCTTGGTTCGATACTGATCCGACCAGAACCACGGCACGGGATCGTGCGCGGTCGGCTGGCCCGCAATAGTCGCGCCGACGCATTTGGCCTGGTCGATGGCGTTCTGCACACTCTCGATGCGCACGCGGCGCCCATAGCGGCGGCTCGCAAACCCTGCGCAGTCACCGCAGGCAAAGACCTGCGGAACGGATGTGCGGCCGAACGCGTCGACGACGATGCCGTTGTCGACTGCGATACCGGCGTTGCGGGCGATCTCGTCGTTCGACACCGCACCGACGGCGAGCAAAACGGCGTCAGCTGCCAGTGTTCGGCCATCACATAGAGCCAAGCCCGTCACATGCCTTTCACCGAGGATGGACGCGACGCGGGCCGCCTTTACGATCTCGACGCCGTGGCGTGCGTGCAGTCGCTCGTAGAATGTCGAGACGACCGGCGAGGTTACGCGCTTCAACACGCGATCCTCCGCCTCGACGACGACGACCTCGCGGCCCATCTCGCTGAGCACGGCGGCGACCTCGAGGCCGATGTATCCGCCGCCGACGACGGCGATGCGTCGAGCGCCTTCCATCACCGGGCGCATGAGATCGACGTCAGCGATGGAGCGCAGCGAGACGACGCCTTCGAGGCCGAGGCCGGGCATGGCGACGATGCGGGGGCGCGTGCCGGTGGCGATGACAAGCGTGCTGTAGGCGATTGTCTCTCCGTCGGCGAGACGTACACGTCGGCTGGCGGTCTCGATGCTTGCCGCGCGGGCTCCGAGGCGCACCTCGATGTCGCGGTCGCGATAGAACGATGCGGGCTTCAGGTGCAGCCGCTCCTCGGGCAGCGGCGCCTTGAGGTAGGCCTTCGACAGAGGCGGGCGCTGATAGGGGAGATGCGGTTCGTCGCCAACGAGAGTGATGCGGTCCCGCCAGCCGTTCTCGCGCAGGCTCGCGGCGAGTTGCGCACCCGCCTGCCCGGCTCCAAGAATGACGACACCAACCGACATCGATTTCATTGCCTCCCGCCCCGGTTCAGCACGCCGGCATTTCGGCCAGCATCTTGCGCAGCTGCTTGGTGGCGGGTGTCACGATGGCGACGAAGTAGGCTTCGCGAAGCCGGCGTTGCGCGGCCCCGTTGATGACGTAGCCGCGTGCCCCCTGATGCAGCATGGCGGCGTGTGCGGCGGCGACGGTGGCATCGCCTGCGGCAAGGCGCGTCTCCACGACTTTGCGCCAATAGGCGGGGCTCGGGTCATAGGGCGTCTCGCACAGCGCTGTGACGGTCTCTTTCATCTGCGAGAGCTGATCGCGGAACTGCTCCGGCTGCTCGGGCAGATACTTGTTGACGTGATGCAGAGACGCGCGCGCCTGCTCCATCAGCTTGATCGCGCCTTCGATCAGCCCGAACGCCATGCCCGATTGCAGCAGCACGAAGCCGGCGCGGATCTTCTTCAGGTAGGCGTCGATCGGGTCACCGACGATGACATCGTCCGACACGAAAACGTCGCGCATCTGCACGGCGAACGTGCGCGTGCCATCGAGCGCCACGAACTCGCTGTTGTTGGCGAGCGTCAGTCCTTCGGAGGCGCACGGCACCACCGCCATGACGTAGTGCCCCGGCTTGTCGTCGCGCTCGAACACGGCGCCGAAGTGATGATCGGGGCCGAGGTTCGATACCCAGGGCAGCGCCCCCTTGACGCGATAGCCGCCGTCGACGCGTGTGCCCTTGAGCCGCAGCGGCTCGATGCCGAAGAAATGCTTCATCGGGTTGGAGAGACCTGTGCCGCCGAGCACGGCGCCGGTCGACGCTCCGCCGAGGACGTTCGATTTCAGCACGTCATTGTCGGAGTTGGCGACGTACCAGGCGAACGCATCCTGGCACCATGTGCAAAACGCGGTCGACAGACACGCTTCGCTGACGATCGACATCGCGTCGATGGCGGACGACAGGCTGAAGTCCTTTCCCGGCACCGGCAAATGTTGCGCGTAGGCGCCGGCCGCGCCGAGCTTGCGCATCACCGCTTCGGGATAGACACCCTGACGGTCGATGGTGGTGACGATCGGCGTCAGGTCGGCGTCGACGATGGCGCGAACCTTGGCTGAAAGAGGCGGCGCGGCAACCGGGGTTCGCGCGATGTCGGGCAAGGTGGCAGCGAGCTGCATCGTAGGTTCTCCGCTGTGCGAGTTGGCGCACGCCACTTCCGGCGCCCTACGCCATGGGCGAGACGCGCCGGAAGCGCGGCCGGCTCAGGCGAGGGACACGGCCAGGTTGACGGGGCGGGTCATGGTGTTGGCGACGGGCGACCAGACCTTGGCATGTGCGATCAGCGCTTCGAGTTCCTCGCGCGGGCGGTCGGCTTCGAACGTCACCTTGGCGCGGATGTCGGTGAAGCCGACCGGTTTTTCGGACAGGTCGCCGGTGCCCCAGACCGCGGTGATGTTGAGATCACCCTCGAGTTCGATCTCGAGCTTGTAGACGGTGATATCGCGGGCGACGGCGTTGGCATGGATGCCGACGGCGAGGCACGAGCCGAGCGCCGACAGTACGGCTTCCGACGGGTTCGGCGCGGTATCGTCACCGAGGAGGCCCGGCGGCTCGTCGACGATGTAGGCCGGCAGGTTGCGGATAAAGTTGAGGTGACGGAAGCGGCCCTCGGCGACGGTCTTGCACTTCAACGTCTTGATGACATCGGGGTTGGCTTTGCCGGCGGCGATGAGCTTCTGCAGGCCGTCCTTGTCGATGGGCGTCAGGCAGCCGGTCACCGCGGTGACGGGGGAGAGGCAGCCTGTGACGACGGTCTTGGCTTGGGCGGTCATGTGCGTTTCTCCTGAGCGGTGGCGTCTCGGCTGTGTCGCGGGATCGCCGTTGGGTGCCGAACGAACGAAGGCGTTAAGGAAACAGACCGTTCGGTTTTCGCAAGTCGCGTGCCAGTACAAGGCGGAGAAAAAACGTTCGTAAAAACAGTAGGTTGAGATTCTGGGGTGTTATCGGCGCCCCAAGTCTGCCAACAAACGCGGCAGCGAAGGCGGCAATCGAGCAAGGATTGGGCAGGGTCATGGGGCGCGATTTGACCAGGCGAACGGTGAGAGCGCCGGCAACCCGATGCCCGTCAGCCTTGTCCGACGGACGTTATTGCGTACAGAACGGTCTGCACGTTATTCCGGTGTAGAGTGGTGCGGCGCAACTCGGCGTCGCGCAAGATCCTCGCAACGGCGTTGGCAGGAGCCGAACAGATGCCGCCTCCCGGCGACCAGCAATCAGCAGCCGACCAACCGCCGCGCGACCGACTGTTGGCGGCGGCGGCGACGCTGTTCTGTCAGCGTGGCATCAACGCGGTCGGCGTCGACGCGATCGTCGAGCAGGCGGGAACCGCCAAAACGACGCTCTACAAGCTCTTCGGCTCGAAGGAGCAACTGGTCGAGGAAGTCTTGGCTCAGGAGGGCGCGACCTGGCGCGACTGGTTCATGTCCACGACGACCAATGCCGGGAGAACCTCGCGTGAGCGGCTGCTGGCGATTTTTCCGGTGCTGGCGGTCTGGTTCCGTCAGAAGCGGTTCTATGGCTGTCCGTTCATCAACGCCGTCGCCGAACACGACAAGACCAGCGACCGTCTGCGCAAGCTTGCCATACAACACAAGATGCAGGTGCTCGACTATGTGCGAGGTCTCGCCGCTGATGCCGGGGCGTCCGATCCCGAGCGCCTCACTCACGAGATCGCACTGCTCATGGACGGCGCCATCGTCGCCGCGATGATTACCAAGAACCCGGGCGTCGCCGATGTCGCCCAGCACGCCTTGACCCGCCTGATCGAAGCAGAAGCGGCCTGACCATCCGGCCTTCCATGTGCCGGATATTGTCGCCAAGTTGGCCGTGGACAATGACGAGGCGATGAAGGAAACTGCGGCGGCCGCGTTCCACGATCTTCGCCAGGAGGAACCGATGCCGTCCAACTCGATCCGCAGCTTGGCCACAGCAGCAGTAGCGCTGCTCGCGGCCGTCGGTGCCTACGTGTTCTGGCCATCGGGCGGCACCGTTGCCGAGGCGCCGCCCGAGATTCGCCCGGTGAGAACTGTCGTCGTCGATCCGCAACCGATCGACGACGACCGGCAGGCGGTCGGGGAAATCCGACCGCGCCACGAGAGCGACCTCGGATTTCGTGTCTCCGGCAAGGTCGTCTCGCGCGCCGTCGATCTCGGGGTCTCGGTGAAGGCTGGCGATCTGCTGGCGCGGCTCGACGAGCAGGATTTCCAGAACAAGCTGCGCGCTGCCGAGGCCGATGTCGCGTCGGCCCAAGCCGTGCTGACGGAGGCGCAAGCGAACGAGGATCGCCAGAGCCAGCTTCTCGCCAAGGGCGTCACCACGCGGTCCAACTATGACGCCGCGCTGCGCAACAAGCGCTCGGCCGAGGCCAAGCTCGAATCCGCGCGTGCCGCACTCGATCTGACGAAGGATCAGTTGACCTACACCGAGTTGCGCGCCGATTTCGACGGCATCGTCACCGGCATCGGCGCCGAACCGGGACAGGTCGTCAATGTCGGCCAGATGGTCGTGCGCCTGGCCCGGCCCGATCAGGTGGACGCGGTGTTCAACATCGCGGAGTCGGCGTTCCGAGATCGCAAAGAGACCGATCGACCGCAGATCTCCGTGACCCTGCTCTCTAATCCGGGCATCACCGCCGAAGGTCCGGTACGCGAAGTATCTCCGGTTGCCGACGCGACGACGCGCACCTATCAGATCAAAGTATCGCTGGTCGATCCGCCGCCCGCCATGCGTTTCGGATCGAGCGTCGTCGGCCGGTTGAAGGAAAAGACGGCACCGGTGGTCGTGTTGCCGGGGAGCGCGCTGTTCGACCAGGGCGGCAAGCCGGCCGTCTGGGTGTTCGATTCTGCCTCGTCGCAGGTCTCTCTGAAACCGGTCACGGTGGTGCGCTACGAGGCCGGGCGCGTGGTCATCAGCGATGGCCTCGCCAAGGGCGACGTTGTCGTCACCGCAGGCGTCAATCGCTTGCGCAAGGGGCAGAAAGTCCGCCTCATCGGCGAGGCGCGCACATGAGTTCGTTCAACCTGTCGGACTGGGCGTTGCGCCACAAGAGTTTCGTGCTTTTCCTCATGCTCGTGTCGGCCATCGCGGGCATTTACGCCTATGAGCGCCTCGGCCGCGAGGAGGACCCGCCATTCACCATCAAGACGATGGTCATCCGCACCATGTGGCCGGGTGCCTCGACGGTCGACACGCTGGAGCAGGTGACGGACCGTATCGAGAAGAAGCTCGAGGAGTTGGCCTTCCTCGATTTCGTGCGCAGCTACACCAAACCCGGCGACTCCCTCGTCTACGTCAACCTGAAGGATTCGACGCCCGCCGCGAAGGTTTCCGATCTCTGGTATCAGGTGCGCAAGAAGGTCGGTGACATTCGCGCCCAACTCCCGCAAGGCATCCAGGGTCCATTCTTCAACGACGAGTTCGGCGATACCTATTCGATCGTCTACGCCTTCACCTCCGATGGCTATTCGCCTCGCGAACTGCGTGACGTTCTGGAAGGTGTGCGCACGCGGCTGCTCGGTGTCGCCAATGTCGCGAAGGTCGATTTCATAGGACTTCAGGACGAAAAGATCTTCCTCGAGTTCTCGACGCAGCAGATGGCGGCGCTCGGCATCGACGCCAAGACGCTCATGGACAGTCTCGCAGCGCAGAACGCAATTCAGCCGAGTGGTGTTCTGGATGCGGGGGGCGAGAGGATCTCGATACGCGTCTCGGGATCGTTCGACGGCGAGGCTGGCCTGCGAAACGTCAATCTGCGATACGGTGACAAGTTCTACAAGCTCTCCGATATCGCCACCATCCGGCGCGGCTATGTCGACCCGCCGCAGCCGATGCTGCGCTACAATGGCGAGAGCGCCATCGGGCTCGCGGTGTCGATGACCAGTGGCGGTGATGTGCTGTCGCTCGGCCGCGAGATTGCGACGGCGATGGCCGACATCGGGCGCGACCTGCCGATCGGCATCGATGCGCATCTCGTCGCCAACCAGCCGCATGTGGTCGACGAAGCGGTCGGTGAGTTCACCAAGACGCTTTGGGAAGCCATCGCCATTGTGCTCGCGGTCAGCTTTCTGGCGCTCGGCTGGCGGCCGGGTGTGGTCGTCGCGATCGCCATTCCGCTGGTGCTCGGCATCACCTTCGCGCTGATGATGTATTTCGGAATATCGCTGCAACGCATCTCGCTCGGCGCGCTCATCATCGCGCTCGGCCTGCTCGTCGACGACGCCATGATCGCTGTCGAGATGATGATCTTCAAGCTGGAGCAGGGCGCCGACAAGGTCACCGCGGCGACCTATGCCTACTCACAGACCGCGTTTCCGATGCTGACCGGCACACTCGTCACCATTGCCGGTTTCGTGCCGGTCGGCTTCGCGCAGAGCGGCGCCGGCGAATACACCTTTTCGCTGTTCGCGGTCATCGCCATCGCGCTCACCGTGTCGTGGGCGGTGGCAGTGCTGTTCACGCCGCTCACCGGCGTTTTCATCCTGCCCGACAAGATGAAGCCGCATCAACACGCGACGGGTGACAGCTGGTTCTCGCGCGCCCTCGACCGGGCGTTGCGGATGAAGTGGGCGGTGCTCGGAGCTACCGTCGCTCTATTCGCCTTGGCGCTGATCGGCATGCGCTTCGTGCAGCAGCAGTTCTTCCCCGCGTCCGATCGCGCCGAGTTGATCGTCAATGTGACGCTGCCGCAGAGCGCTTCGATCGGTGCGACGACCGAGACCGTCGATCGTATCGAGGCCATCCTGAAGGCCGATCCCGACATCGACTATTGGACGTTCTACGTCGGGCAGGGGGCTGTGCGTTTCTATCTGCCGCTCGATGCGCAACTGGCAAATGCGTTCTTTGCCCAGGCCGTCGTGATGACCAAGGGCTTCGAGCAGCGGCCGGGCGTGCAGCAGAGACTTGAAGCGGCGTTCGCGGAGGGCTTCGAGAACGCAATGGTTCGCGTCAGCGCGCTGGAACTCGGTCCGCCCGTCGGTTGGCCGCTCAAGTTCCGCGTCTCCGGCGACGACCCGGCGCGGGTGCGCGACTTGGCACTCCAATTCGCGGGCGTCGTCGGCAGCGACGGCCGCGTCGTCAACATCAACTACGACTGGAGCGAGATGGCGAAGGTGGTCAAGGTCGACATCGACCAGGACCGTGCCCGAGCCGTCGGCCTATCGTCGCAACAGGTGGCGAGCAACATCAACGCCGTTCTATCCGGCACCACGGTGACTGCGGTGCGCGATCAGACGTATCTGATCGACGTCGTGGCGCGCGCGGTCGAGAGCGAGCGGGCTGACCTCGACACACTGCGCAATCTGCGGCTCGCGACACCGTCGGGCAGCACCGTTCCGTTGGCACAGGTGGCGACGCTTTCCTACGCGCTCGAGCCGCCCTTGATCTGGCGGCGCAAGCGCCAGCCGACCATCACCGTGCAGGCCGATGTCGTGGCCGGCGTCCAGCCGATCACGGTGGTGCGCCAGCTCGAAGGCCGGATCGACGAGTTCCGCGCCAGGCTGCCGGCGGGCTATGCCGTCGCTGTCGGCGGCACGCTGGAGGACAGCGGCAAGGCGCGGGCGAGCATATTCGCCGTGTTTCCGCTGATGGCGCTGCTCATGGTGACCATCCTCATGATTCAGTTGATGAGCTTCCAGCGGCTCGCCATCGTCCTTCTCACCGCGCCACTGGCGATCATCGGTGTCGCGGCGGCGCTGCTCGCGTTCAACGTGCCGCTCGGATTCGTCGCCATTCTCGGCGTCATCTCACTGACTGGCATGGTGATCCGAAATTCGGTGATCCTCATCGACCAGATCGACAAGCACATCGCGACGGGCGAGCATCCCTGGGACGCGGTCGTCTCGGCGACGGAGCATCGATTGCGGCCGATTCTGCTTACGGCGGCGGCTGCTATTCTGGGCATGATGCCGATTGCCGGCACCGTGTTCTGGGGTCCTATGGCCTATGCCGTGATCGGCGGATTGCTGGTCGCGACCCTGCTGACACTGGTGTTCCTGCCGGCGCTCTACGTGGCGTGGTTCCGCATCCGTCCACCGGACGGCGAGGGTAGGGCGGCTCACACCGTTCCGTCCGGTGCGACAACGGCGGCTTGATTGCGGCGGCGCCAGAACGCATGTATCCGGAGTTTGTTGCACAAGGCGCGTCGAGGAGCATGTGATGTCCCGCGAGAACTGGTTCGGAGGCAATCCGCTGGCCGTCGTCGTGCGCCTCGTGTTGCTGTCGATCGTCGTCGGCGTGGTGCTGTCCGCACTTGGCATCACGCCACGCAACTTCCTCTACGAGATCGAGATGCTGGTGAGTCGCATCTATCGTCTCGGCCTGTCGTCGTTCGAATGGGTGCTGCAATACCTGCTGCTCGGCGCCATGGTCGTGGTGCCGGTGTGGCTGGTAGCGCGCCTATTGGGTCTGCTCGGCGGCGCGCGGCGCTCCAACACCGACACGGTCGGCGACAGCAGGTCGAAGCACAGCACCGATACTTGAACCGATCTGCCGCTACTTCGCCGCCCAGTCCTCGGCGCGCCGGCCGACCAGCTCCGCAATGGAGCGGGCGCCGGCGCGGCGCACGGCGCCGGCCAGATGGCTCTTGATGTCGGCGATCAGCCCTGGCCCGTGATAGATAAGACCGGTGTAGAGCTGCACCAGGCTTGCACCCGCTTCGATCTTCGCCAGCGCCGCCGCGCCGCTGTCGATGCCGCCGATGCCGATCAGCGGCACCCGCCCGCCGAGCGCCGCGTGAAAGCGCGCCAGCATGATCGTCGAGCGCTCGAACAGCGGCTTGCCCGAGAGCCCGCCGGCCTCGCCGCGATGGCTGCTTACGAGGCGGTCGCGCGCCAGCGTGGTGTTGGAAACCGCAAGCGCGTCCACCCCGTGTGCCACGATGCGGTCGGCGATGGCTGCAACGTCGTCGACGGCCACGTCGGGCGCGATCTTCACGAACACCGGCCGCGACGGCTTTCCCTCGGCCATCTTCGCGGCGCGCGCCGCCATGATGCGGCCGAGCAATTCGTCGAGCGCGGCTGGCGCTTGCAGATCGCGCAGCCCAGGCGTGTTCGGCGACGAGATGTTGACCGTGAAATAGCTGGCCACATCGTAGAATGTGACGAGGCCGCAGACATAATCGGCGGTGCGGTCCGCGGCGTCCTTGTTGGCGCCGATGTTGACACCGACAATGCCGTATCGGTCGCGTGCGGCGAGACGGGCGCGGGCGGCCGCGTGCCCGCCGTTGTTGAACCCCAGCCGGTTGATGAGCCCTTCGTCCTCGACCAGGCGAAATACGCGCGGGCGCGGGTTGCCGGCCTGCGGCCGTGGCGTCACGGTGCCGATCTCGGCGAAACCGCACCCCAATCCCAGCACGGCGTCCGGCACGCGGGCATCCTTGTCGAAGCCTGCGGCAATTCCGACGGGGTTCGGGAACGTCAGGCCGCCAATCGAGACGCGGAGCGACGCCGGGTTCGCCGAACGGTCGCGCGGATAGATGCCGCGCTCGAGCGCCTTCAGCGTCGCCTCGTGCGCATCTTCCGGCGCCAATGTAAACAGCGCCGTGCGGGCGAGAGAGTACAGGCTCATCGAGCAACCTTTATCGGGGCGCGGCGTTCAAGCCCTGCGGCAAGCGGGGTACACCATCGTCATCGAGCGGCAGAACGAAGGACCACAAGGCCCTTGATGTCGGCAACGGACCATAAAGATGCGGAAACAGCTCGCCGCCACGAGATGGTTCCCACTTCAGTTTCGGCCCCAGCGAAGACCCGAGGAATGCGATGAGCATGAGGTTGGAGCGTCCCGTGAAATGTTTGCGCGCCGTCCCGGCGAGTTGCGCACCCGTCGACAGATGGATGTACCCGTCGCGACGGTCGTCCGCTGAACCCTCGTATTGGCCGGCGCGAATTGCATCGCGCCACTCTGTCGCGTCGACTATCTTGTAGATTACCTCGCCTGTCGGGCGATCATCCGTGGTCGTCATCGTGATTGCCTTGTGTCATGTGACAAGCGTTTGTGAAATTGATGAATAGACGGCTGGCGCGACAAGATGAAGAGTTGTCGCCGACGGAATGATCCGCCTTCTGGTGCGGGCGGTGTTCCGCTGATCCTCACAGAACCATGCCGGGTTTGGGCCTAGCGCAAACGCGCTCGATAGAACAAGCAATAAAAACTTGCCGCCGGAGTTCCGATGTTCACGCGCCTGCCCGTTGCATCCCTCACGCTCGGAGAGCTGTTGTCGGGCGGTTTCCGCTACGCTATTCCGCCGTTTCAACGCCCGTATTCGTGGGAGATCGAGCAGGCGACGCAGATGCTGGACGACCTCTCCAGCGCTGCCGGTCTGGATGCGCCGGAACTTGCGGAACCCGACTATTTTCTCGGCACCGTGTTGCTGCTGGCGGAAGCTCCAGCCCCGTTGCCTGAGCCCAACATGATGCCGCGCTTCGCCGCGTACCCCTCCGTCTACCAGGTGATCGACGGCCAACAGCGCTTGACGACGCTGACGATACTTGCTGCGCTGCTGCGCGACTTCGAGATCGAAACAGGCGCGCCACGCAGCGCTGTCGCGACGCTGATCGGCGACGAGCAGATCGAGGCCGCGCAAACGACCCCGGCGGTGCCGCCGTACTTGCTCGTGCTGTCCGGCCGCGAGCGTGCCTATTTCCTGCGCACCGTGCAGCGCCCGGGCGGCACGCTCGCTCGCGATGACGTCGACCCACCGGCAACGCAAGCCGCACGCCGCATCGGTGAGGTCGTCGAGGTTCTGCGAGATCGGCTCGCCGCGATGGATCAGAATGCGCGCCTTACGCTTTCCGATTACATCCGCAACCGCTGCCACGTGGTCGTCACGCTGTCGCACGAGATCGATCGCGCGCATCGCATTTTTTCCGTCATCAACGAGCGCGGCAAACCGCTGCAGCGCAACGACATCCTCAAGGTCGAGGTGCTCGGCAACGCCGACGAGGGCAGCGACACGGCGTCCCTGCTCTGGGACGAGGTCGAGCAACTGCTCGGCGGTGACTTCGAGGCATTCTTCACCCATCTGCGGTCCATCCACCGGCACAACGAGGCTCGTGTCGTGGCCTCGGTGCGGCGGTTGATCGACGACGTCGGCGGACCGGACAACTTCCTGCTCGACGTCATGCTGCCGTACGCCCATATCCATGCGGAAATCGCAGCGGCAATACGGTCACCAGAAGCCTCTGGCCTGCCGTACGCAGACAGCCTCTTCTATCTCGGCCGCCTCAACGGCGCAGAATGGTTGCCCGCCGTCATGCTGACCATGCGCAAATACCGCATGGAGCCGGACATCGCGCGCAGTCTCATCCTTGGCATCGATCGGCTGGAACACGCCCTGCGGATCATGTGCGTGGGCAGCGGCAAACGAAAGTCCCGCTTGGCGCAGGTGGTACGCGCGATCCACGAGGGTTCGGCGACGTCAGCCGAGCACGACGTGTTCACCCTCGCACGCGACGAGCAGCGGCTCGTGTCGTACAACCTGCGAACGCTGCATCGCCGCAATCCGCAGATGAGCAAGTTCCTGTTGTTCCGCATCAACGATGTGATCGACGGGCGGGTGGCCAACGTAGATACCGACCAGTACAGCGTCGAACACGTCATGCCTCTGCGTCCGCCAGCGCAGAGTGAGTGGCGCCGCAGGATCCCCAACCCGGAACTGCGCGAAGCTGCAACCGATTGCCTTGGCAACCTCACGTTGCTGCCAGGGCGCTTGAACGAGCGGGTCCGTAACCGCGACTACGCCGTCAAGCGTGGCATGATTGCGGACGGCTTGAGTCCGGACACCACATTGCCGATAACGCGGCAGGTGATCGACGAGACGGATTGGAGCTTCGAGACCATTGCGGCACGGGACGCGAAAATGCTCGAAGTCGTCACGTCGATCGTCGGCATCGACGTCACGGACGCGGCACTGGGTCGAAACGGCGGCGGGCCGAGCGTCGCGCGCCGCCCGTAATGCGGCGAGCGGTCGGTCGATCACCTTCGACCCCGGCGATCTGCTCTGATGTCCGCGTACCGCAAGAAGCGCCCGTTCGTGTGGGGCAACCCGGCCCGACGATCGGATGTTGCGGCGGCTTCGGGTCTCGCGGGCTACGGCGCCGGCGCGGTCGATTCCGGGGCTCCGCCTTCTCCCGGCACTGCTGACAGCACCGGGGGTGGGGCTGCCCGCAACGCACGTCAGCGTGCCGTGTTCCTCGATGGCTCGCTGCTGCGTCACATCCTGGTGATGACGGGCACCGGCGCCGTCGGCCTGATGGCCATCTTCGTCGGCGATCTCGCAAACATCTTCTTTCTCGGGCGCCTGGGCGACGAGGCGGTGGTCGCCGCCGTCGGTTACGCCAGCTCCATTCAGTTCCTGACCATCTCGATCGGCATTGGCCTCGCTATTGCCGCGACATCGCTGGTTTCGCCAGCGTTGGGCGCCGGCCGCCGCGTCCGCGCGCGGGGACTTTCGACGAGTGCTCACGTCTGGACATTCGTCGTTTCCGCGGTGCTCGCTCTTGTCGTACTGGCGGCAATCGGCCCGCTGCTGTCATTGCTCGGCGCATCGGGGCGGACGCACGATCTGGCGACGTCCTATCTGACCATCCTCGTTCCGACGCTGCCGCTGCTGGCGCTGGGCATGACGTCGTCGGGCGTGCTGCGGTCGGTCGGCGATGCGCGCCGCGCGATGTACGTGACGCTCTCGGGCGCGGTTGTGAATACGGCGCTCGATCCGGTCCTGATCTTCGGCATGGGCCTCGGCATCGAAGGCGCGGCGATTGCATCGTCGATCTCGCGGCTGGCGATCGTAGCGATCGGGCTTTACGGCGTCGTTCGTGTGCACGGGCTGATGTCGCGCCCGCGTCTCAAGCCAGCCGTGCGTGATTTCGCGCCACTGGCGGCGGTCGCCGTTCCGGCTGTGCTCACCAACGTCGCGACTCCGGTCTCCAACGCCTACGTCACCGCGGCAATGGCCGAGTATGGCGACAGCGCGGTTGCCGGCTGGGCGATCATCGGCCGCATCATTCCGGTGGCGTTCGGCGCCATCTATGCGCTCTCTGGCACCATCGGACCGATCGTCGGGCAGAACTTCGGCGGCGGCCAGTTCGCGCGCATGCGCCGTGCTTTCACGCTGTCGCTCGGCGTTACGGCACTTTTCACGGGGCTCGCCTGGCTGCTGCTCGCCATTTTCGCGCGCCCCCTTGCTGATCTGTTCCTGCTCGAGGGCGAGGCGGCGGACCTCGTCATCTTGTTCTGTCGCTGGTTGTCGCCACTATTCGTGTTTCTCGGCTGGCTGTTCGTCGCCAACGCCGTGTTCAACACGCTCGGCCGGGCGCATTTCTCGACGGTACTGAACTGGGCCCGCGCCACCATCGGCACGGTTCCGTTCGTCATGGCGGGCGGCGCGTGGGCCCAAGCACCGGGCGTGCTGGTCGGCAACATGGCCGGTGGAATACTGTTCGGGCTGGCCGCCATCCTGTTGTGCTACCGCCTCATGTCGTGGCTCTCTGGAGAACGGGCGAATCGATAGCCGTACCGGCGTGCGCGCCCCTCTTCACCCGGAGACGTACCGCCGCCATGTTGCCCCAGCGACCGACACCGCAACGGCCCGTCCGAATCGTCGCATTCATCGGCGCCACCGGCCGCAATCTCATCATGCTGCGCGGCCCGCTGATGCAGGCGCTGAAGGCGCGCGGCGTCAGCGTGTTCGCCATCGCGCCTGCGTTCCGCAGCGACGAGGAGGCGACGCTCGAGGCGATGGGCATTCAGCGCGCGACGTTCGACATGCAACCGCGCGGCCCCCGTTTCGCCGCCGATTGGCAGATCATTCGCGCCTTGAAGGAAAAGCTCGCGGCGCTGCAGCCCGATGCTGTCGTCGCGTCCTCGGGTCGCGTTCTGGTTCTGGGTCTCGCCGCCGCCGCAAAGGCACGGGTGCCGCGCCGTGTTGCGCTGGTCAATGCTTTGCCATCCCCTTCGACGGCGATCGCCGCGGCCGATCTACTCGGCGCCAGCGAGCGCCAGATCGCTGGCGGCCTCAAGCACGCCACAGCGGTGGTGTTCCACAATCGAGATCACCACAAGACGATGCTGGGGCTGAAGGCGCTTTCGACCGCCGTGCCGGTCACGGTCGTGCCGGGCGCCGGGGTCGATCTCGCGGCGTTCACGCCGCAGCCGCTGCCGCCGCTGTCACCGCCATCTCCCGGGCTGACGTTCCTCATGGTCGCGACGCTCGACAGCGCCCGCGGCGTGCTCGATTATTGCGCTGCCGCCGCCGCGCTCAAGGCGCGCGCGCCGCATGCGCGCTTTCTGCTCGCCGGTCCGTCGGGCGATGGACCGACCGGCTTGAAGCCCGAAGCCGTGCGACCATACGCGGATGCCGTGACGTTCCTCGGGCCGTTGAC
>JBKBNR010000003.1:0-23586 GCA_046295315.1 Hyphomicrobiaceae bacterium | reverse complement strand
CCCGGGGGCGGCGGCGGGGGGGGTCGCTCGGGGGGGGGGGCCCCGGGCCGCCACGTGGGCGGCGGCCCCCGACCGGGATGGGACGGCCCGGGGACTAGCCCCCGGGACCCCATGTTTGGGAAGAGCCGGGGTCGAGGGGCCGAGGCCCCTCGCCTTCACTGTCAGCAAATTCGCGGTAACGGATCGTCCTCGAGCTCAGCGAGAAGGCGCTCGCCCCCCGCAGTGGTTCGCAACACCACACGGCCGCGGCCGTCCGCGACATGGCCGATGATGGCGGCGTCGTGACCGCCGTGCGTTGCCTGCCAAAGAGACAGCGCCGCCGCCGCCACGTCCGGCGCGACGACCGCGACGATGCGCCCCTCGCAAGCCAGTTGATAGGGGTCGTAGCCGAGGATGTCGCAAACCGAGCGGACCGCATCGCGCACAGGCACCGCGGCTTCGTCGAGCACGAGATCGTGCCCCGTCGCCTGTGCGATCTCGTGCACGACACTGTTGAGGCCGCCGCGCGTCGGATCGCGCATGAAACGCACCCCTTCGCGTTGCGTCAGCACGCGCGTGAGCGGCAACACTGAAGCGCAGTCCGACCGAACGTCTCCTTTGAGATCGAAGTCCTCGCGCGCCAGCATCACCGCTGTGCCATGGTCGCCGACAGGACCGCTGACCAGTATCGCATCGCCGGCGCGGATACATGATAGGCCGAGCGTCAGGTCTGGCGCGCGAATGCCGACGCCCGTCGTGGTGAGATAGAGGCCGCCGCCCGTGCCGCGCGGCACCACCTTGGTATCGCCCGCGATGATCTTGACGCCGGCATCGCGTGCCGCGCGGCCGGCACTCGCCACGATGCGGGCGAGCAGCGCAACGTCGAGCCCTTCCTCGATGATCGCAGCCAGCGTGAGATAGTGCGGCGTCGCGCCGCTGACGGCGATGTCGTTGACGGTACCGTTGACCGCGAGCGAGCCGATGTCGCCGCCGGGAAACTCCAGCGGCTGCACGGTGAAGGCGTCGGTCGAAACGAAGGCCACGCCAGCGGGCAGCGGCGCGGCAGCGGCGTCGCAGGTGACGTCGAGCGCCGCGCTGTCGAGGTTGGCGCGGAAAACCTCGGCGATCAGCTCGCGCATGAAGCGGCCGCCGTTGCCGTGCGCGAGGCGGATGAAGCGATCGTCGAGCATGGTCAGCGCTCCTGCGTATCGGAAGTTGAGGATGGCACGAGCGCCAAACGCGCCGCCGCCTCGACCAGTTGGCCGAAGGCGAGACCGCCGTCGTTGCATGGCACCAGCACGGGCAAGCGCACGTCGAAGCCCCGCGCCCCGAGCGCACGCACCACCATTTCGGCCAGCATCTGGTTCTGGAACACGCCGCCCGTGAGGCCGATGGCGAACGACGGCGCATGGACATGGTCGCCCGAATGATCGGCCAGGACGCGCTCGACCTGTGCGACCAGCGTCGCCGCCATGATGCGATGGAACCGGAGTGCGCGAACCCGCGGTTCGAGTGAAGCATCGCCGAGCATGTCGAGCATCGCCGACCAGTCGGCGCGCAGTATGCCCGCGGCGTCGACGCCCAGCGGCAGTGCCCGTCGATCGCTCGGACCCGCATCCGCATCGTTGCATCGAGACGCCAGCGCTTCCAGGCGCATCGGCCCCTCGCCTTCGAAGCTCACGTGTGTCAACTGGAGGATCAGTGCCGCTGCGGCATCGAACAGCCGGCCGACGGCCGACGTCGCTGGCGCATTCAATCGGCGCGACCACGCTCCACGCGCGAGCGCGACGTCGCGCGGCGGCAACGGCGGGGCATAGTCGTGCTGCGCCTCCCAGCAAAGCGCCGCCGCCGATCGCCAGGGCTGGCGCGCCGCTTCATCACCGCCAAGGAGATGAAACGGCCGGAAGCTCGCGACGCGCCGCCACGCACCGGGTGCGCCGAGCAGAGCTTCGCCTCCCCATAGGGTGCGATCATCACCGAGGCCGACACCGTCCCATGCGAACACCAGCCACCGCGCCACGTCGCGATGTTCACCCGCCAGCGCCGACGCATGCGCGACGTGATGTTGCACCGCGATGACCGGAACCGATTGGGCGCGTGCCAAGCGCGCGGATGCGAAGCCCGAATGCGCGTCGACGACGATGCGCGACACCTCGACACCATGCAAGCGGGGCAGATCGACGATTTGGCGCGAAAGCACCTCGATGGCGCGCGGGCTCGTCATTTCACCGATATGCGGCGCGATGATCGCGCGGCCGGCGACGCCGAGCGCGATCGCGGCTTTCATCTCGCCACCGAGCGCGAGCAGCGGCGCCGCGAGCGCTTGGGGAAGCGCGATCTCGAGCGGCGCGGCGCCACGGCCGAGGCGGATGGCGCGCGGCATGCCTGCCACGACACGATAGACGCTGTCGTCGGCGGGCCGCAGGATCGCCCGGTCGTGATGCAGGACGCCATCGGCGACAGGCGCGAGGCGGCGATCCGCATCGTCGTTCGTCGTGATCACGGGCTCACCACTGATGTTGCCCGATGTCGCCACGAGCGGTCCGTTGCAAGCATCGAGCAGCAGGGCGTGCAAAGGGCTGTAGGGCAGAAACACGCCGACTTCCGCAAGCCCCGGCGCGATGAGATCACTCAACGGACCATCGTCGCGCCGCGGCACGAGTACGATCGGTCGTCGAGCATCGCGGAGCATCGCCGCAGTCACATCGTCGAGTGTCACCGCGCGACGGACAGCATCGAGGCCGTCCTCGCCCTGCTCCGGAAACAACACCGCCAGCGGCTTCGACGGCCGATGCTTCTTCTGACGCAGCGTTTCGATTGCGGCATCGTTCGTCGCATCGCAGACGAGATGATAGCCTCCGACACCCTTCACCGCGACGATGCCGCCGCCCGCGATCAAGGCGCATGCTGCCGCGATTGCCGCGTTGTTGCCGGCCACCAAGCGCCGCCCGCTCAGAAACGTCAGCGTTGGCCCGCACTGTTCGCACGCCACGGGCTCGGCATGAAAGCGGCGCGACGCAGGGTTCTCGTATTCGGCACGGCAAGCGGAGCAGAGATCGAAAGCAGCCATGCTGGTTTGCGCGCGGTCGTAGGGCAGGCGCGCAACGATGGTGTAGCGCGGCCCGCATTGCGTGCAGTTGATGAACGGATAGCCGTAACGGCGATCTCGTGGATCGCGCAGTTCGGCGAGGCAATCGACGCAGACATGGAGGTCTGGCGGCAAGTGCACATCGGCATCTTCGGTCGCCGCGCTGGCGAGAATTGAGAAGCCCGCGATACCCGACAATCGGGCCTCGCTGACACGGGCGACACTCGGACGAGCCAGCGGTGGTGCTGCCGCGACGAGGTCACGCTCGAATGCGGCGAGCGATGCCGCTTCGCCCTCGGCATGCACGAGAACGCGGCCGGAGAGATTGCGAACGCTGCCGGAAATATCGTGCTTCTTCGCGAGCGCATGAACGAACGGCCGGAAGCCGACACCCTGCACGCGACCTTCGACGACGATGTCGACGGCAGAACGTGCCGCCGGCCGAACGGCATGCGGCACGCCAGCGATGCCCGTGCCGTCGTGTCGCGTGGTTGCAGCACGGCGCTGGTTCATGAATGGCGCGCCGCCACGTCGCGCTCGCGCACACCCGTCGACCACCAGATGCGGCAGGCGCCCTCGTCCGACACCATGCACGGGCCGATCGGGGAACGCGGCGTGCAGGCGGCGCCATAGAGTGTGCATTGATTGGGGCGGATCTTGCCGAGCACGACCCGCGCGCAATCACACCCCGGCGGCATCTCACCGGCGCGCTTGCGCGACTGATCCATAGTGATCGCAAAGCGCCGGCGCGCGTCGATGGCCGCAAGCCCGCCCTTCAACGCAAACCCCGAGCGCGGTATGGTGCCGATGCCACGCCACGTCGCGTCCGTCACGTCCATCGTTTCGTCGAGCAACAGCCGCGCCGTCCGATTGCCGCCCGCATGCACGACCTTGGCGTAACAGTTGTCGAGAAAGACGCGGCCATCGACGATCTGGCGCAGCACGGAATAGAGCGCCGCCAGGAGGCTTTCGGGCGTGAACCCGGCGATGGCCGCGGGCAACCGGTGCCGCTCGGTGACGAACGACCATTCCTCCGGACCCATCACCGTCGCCACATGCCCCGGCGCGATGAGCCCTTCGAAGCCCGGCGTCTCGCTGTCGAGAAGCATCGCCACCGCCGGCCATGTCAGCCGTCCCGAGAGCAGCAGCGACAAGTTCGGCGGAAAGCCCTCTGCGACGAGGGCTGCAACAGGTGCGATCGTCGTCTCGAAGCCGGCGGCGAAGAACACGACCTCTTGGTGTGGGTGGGCCCGCGCGATGCGCGCGGCCTCGGTTGGCGAAGCGATCGGACGAACGTTGGCGCCGGCTGCGCGTGCTTCATCGAGTGAGCGCGGCGCCGACTTCGGACCGTTGGCCGGCACGCGCAGCATATCGCCGAAGGCGACGAGGATCACCTCGTCACGCATGGCGAGTTGTATGGCGGCGTGAATAACTTCTTCCGGGCAGACGCAGACAGGGCATCCGGGCCCTGCGATCAGCTCGATATTTCGAGGCAGCGCGCCGCGTAGCCCCGCCATTGCAATCGTGCGCTCGTGACCGCCGCAGACGTTCATGACGCGCACGCGATCCGGCAATGCCAGGTCGCGGATGCGCTGCAGCCACGTTGCCGCAGTCGGCGGTTGCGCGTCGTGCTCACTTCCTCCAGCGTCGGTGTCGCGGATCACGGCTGTCCTCCCGCAACCGGTGAGCGCGCATCCCGCTCGATGCGCGGCCGCTGCACAAGGCCCATGCGCCGCGACGTCAGCTTGTCCTCGAGCCACGCGATCCACGGCGCCAGCATGTCCCGGCGGCGCACCGACACTGTCATCACCGGCGCCGTGTTGGCCAGCTCGCGAACGTGCCGCTCGGCAGCTTTCGTGTCGAAATCGTCGATCGCGCCGAGCAGATCGGCCTTGGTGAGGAGCACGACGTCGGCATGGCGGAACATCACCGGATATTTGGCCGGCTTGTCGTCTCCCTCCGCCACCGAGAGCAACGCCACGTTGAGATGGTGGCCGAGGTCGAAGCTCGCCGGACAAACGAGATTGCCGACGTTCTCGATGAACAGAATGTCGAGCGACGCTATGTCGAGGCTGTGCAGCGCGTCGTGGACCATGTGCGCATCGAGGTGGCACGCCTGCCCCGTGGTGATCTGGATTGCCGGCACCCCCTTGGCGCGGATGCGCGCCGCGTCGTTCTCGGTCGCCAGATCGCCTTCGATGACGGCGATGCGGCGCTGCGATCCGATCATCTCGATCGTCGCTTCGAGCAGGCTCGTCTTGCCCGCACCCGGCGACGACATCAGGTTGACGGCGAGGACCCCGTGACGCTCGAAATGCTGACGGTTATGGCGCGCCATGCGATCGTTCTCGGCGAGCAGGCTGGTCAGCACCTCGACGCTTCTGTGACCATCACGCGTCTCGGCGAGAAGGCCGCCCGTCGTCACCAGATGCTGGTTGCCCGGGGTAATCGTGCAGCCGCAGGTCTCGCACATGGCTTTGCTCCGATCTGTTTTTCACTCAATTCGAACGGGTCTGCGGGGCCTGCGGTCGGGGCTCGACGGTTCCGACGAGACCGACCCTCACGAGCAGCATCTCCTCGCCACTCACGACCCGCACGCTCCAGTCGCCGCACTGCGCGCACAGCGCCTTGCCGTCGCGCGCCTCGCTCTCGATGCGGCAGGCCGGACACCACACCACCAGCGGCGCAGCTTCGATCTGGAGCGTGGCATCGGCGGCAATCGTTCCAGCGGAGGCAACGCTGAATGCCCGCTCCAGCAGCACCGCTTCGACGCCAGCGAGCGCGCCGATCCTGACCACGATCAGATCAGCCGCCTCCGCGCCATGCTCGGCCGCGACCCGCTCCACCTCCGATACGAGGCCCTGGGCGATGGCGAGTTCATGCATGTCGCGGCCGCAGGTCGTCATCCGCCGGCGCCCCGTCGAGGTCACAGAGTTCATCCGCCAGCATCTCGTCGTAAAGCTCCCACGCCGAGCGCGCCTCGTCCTCGCTCATGCGCTGGATCGCGTAGCCGACGTGAACCATGACGATATCGCCCGGCGCGAGCGGCTCGTGCTGCATCAGGAAGAGGCTGACGCTGCGCTCGATCCCCTTGGCCTCGCAGCGGGCGACGAACCCATCGACGTCGACGATCCGCATAGGAATGGCAAGACACATCGCCTTCGTCTCCTGATCTCGGTGCGTCAAAGGCACCGGGCAACTGCTGCCAAACTCTGCTCTGCGCGACCCAAATTCGCTGACCTCGATCAAGTCACAACAAAACCTCGCGATCCTTGATCGAAAGCAAAGAGGCGGCTTGCGTCTTGGACGAATGTCGCACCTTGAGACGGAGGCGCGGGCAACGCGCAGCGGAGTGTCATCGCCCCATGAAACGCGGCATCCTCATACTAGGTCTCGGAAACACGCTGCTCAGCGACGACGGCGTCGGCGTTCACATCGTGGAGATGATGCGCGACGAGTACGCTGCGAATGGGGATGTTAAGCTCCGTGACGGAGGGACACTCGGGCTCGCGCTGCTGCCGGACATCAAAGAGTCGCGCGCCCTCATCCTGGTCGACGCTGCGGAATGTGGCGCAGCGCCTGGCGACGTGCGTTGCTTCATCGGCGACGACATGGATCGCCGGCTCGGCGGCAAGAAGCGCACCGCGCACGAAGTGGCGGCGGCCGATCTTCTCGATGCAGCGCAACTGACCGGGCACCGCCCCACGTTGCGGGCACTCGTTGCAGTGCAGCCGGGCTCGACCGAATGGGGGCTGGAGCCGACCGGCGCCGTGCTCGCGGCAGTGCCGCGCGCCTGCGCCGAAATCCGCCAACTCGTCGCGGCATGGCAAGCGGGAGGTCCGGCGTGAGCGAGAACGATGTCGCCGGATGTCGTAGTGCCGACACCACAGGAATGGCGGCCGCCGTTCTCGCCGAGATCGCCGATGCACTCTCGCGCATGGCGGCAACGGCTGAAGAAACCAGCATCGACCTTCGCGGGCTTCCGATGACGGACGCAGACCGCAATGAACTGCAGGAAGCACTCGGCCGCGGCGAAGTGACGGCGACACTCGATGTCGCGGGGCGGAGCGAGATCCTCGAGACCGGCTTCAGCGGCGTCTGGTGGGTGCGCCACTTCGGCAATGACGCGCGCGTCTCCTCGGAAGAGATCGTCATCGGCCGCATCCCGGCGATCCTGCTCGCGCATCCCGATGACGTCGCCGCCGCCGCGTCGAGGTTGCACATCGTACTCTCTACCGCAACCGACGCCCGGATCAATTCGGGGGCAGCGATCCACTCATTGGGGGAGACCATCCATGCCGGATAGAACGACGCTCGGCGAGGCGCTGGCGGCACAAGGCGTATCGCGCCGCGCGTTCCTCAAGTATGCCTCGTATCTGGCGACCGCGATGGCGCTGCCAGCGTCTGCGACTGGCGTGATCGCACAGTCGCTGGCCAATGCGCGCCGGCAATCGGTGATCTGGCTTTCGTTCCAGGAGTGCACGGGCTGCACGGAGTCCATCACGAGGTCGTTCTCGCCGACGCTGGAAGATTTGATCTTCAACTTCATCTCCCTCGACTACCATCACACGCTGCAGGCGGTATCGGGGCACGCCGCCGAACACGCCCGCGAGCAGGCGACGGCCGAGAACCACGGCAAATATATCGTCATCGTCGACGGCTCGATCCCCGTGAAGGATGGCGGCGTCTACTCGACGATTGCCGGCATCACCAACGAGCAGATGCTGCGCGACACGTGCAAGGGCGCGCTCGCCGTAGTCTCCGTCGGCACCTGCGCTGCCTTCGGCGGTATTCCCCAGGCGAAGCCCAATCCCACGGGCGCTGTCGCGGTCACGGACATCATCAAGGATAAGCCGGTCGTCAATATTCCCGGCTGTCCGCCGATACCCGAGGCGATGACAGGCACGATCGCGTACCTGCTGTCGTTCGGCAAGCTGCCCGAACTCGACTCAAAGAACCGGCCGCTCGCCTTCTTCGGCGAGACGATACACGACCGCTGCTACCGCCGGCCGTTCTACGAACGGGGCCTCTTCGCCGACAGCTTCGACGACGAGGGGGCGCGCAAGGGGTGGTGTCTGTTCAAGGTCGGTTGCAAGGGACCGATCGCCTACAACGCCTGCGCCACTTTGAAATGGAACGGCGGCGTCTCTTTCCCGATTCAGTCGGGCCACGGTTGTATCGGCTGTTCGGAGCCGCAGTTCTGGGACAAGGGCAGCTTCTACAAGCCACTCGCGGCGGGCCGCGCCGAAATCTCGCCAGCGGTCGGCGTCGCAGCCGCGGCCGGCGCCGCGGCTGGTGCCGTCGGCGCGCACCTGATCAAGCAGCGGCGCCAGGACGTGGCCGACCGCGCGGCCAAGAAAACGACGGAGGGCTGAGGCCATGGATCTGCTGGAGTTCTCACGCGGCCCGGCCCTGCAGTTCGCGCTGATCGTGTTCGCCTTCGGCGTTGCCTGGCGGCTCGCCAATCTGCTGCTGTTGCCGCGCATGCAAGACCGTTCCCGAGCCCGTGAAGGCGCACCGCCCGCCTATATTGCATCGGGCCGCGAGATCGTGCGCCGCATGTGGCCGCAAGGCGCATTCCGCGAAGCGACGCGGTTCTCGGTGGTCAACGGCTACGTCTTTCACCTCGGGCTTGCGATCATCGTGTTCGGCGGCACGCCCCATATTCTGTTCATTCGCGATCTGTTTGGTGTGTCCTGGCCGGGTTTGCCGACCAACATCATCAACGGCGTTTCGGTGATCACCTTGTTCTCGCTGATCGCAGCGCTCGGCCGACGCCTCACCGACCCCGTGCTGCGCTTCATCTCGACGCCGAACGACTATATCTCGTGGGCGATGACGTTCTTGCCCGTGGTGACGGGCTTATGGGCGATCAGCCACATCGGCCTGCGCTACGAGACGCTTCTCGCCATCCATCTGCTTTCGGTCGCGGCGTTCCTGATCTGGTTCCCGTTCGGCAAGTTGATGCACGCCTTCCTCGTCTTCGTTTCGCGCAGCACCACCGGCAACCATCTGGCACATCGTGGCGCGCAACTTTGAGCAGCGCTCTACGCATCGCCGCTGACCGAATGGGCCTCGACAGCCAGGACATCAGACCATGAAGCATCACGTCGTCGTCGACCCGATCACCCGCATCGAGGGCCACCTTCGCATCGAGGCGAAAGCCGACGATGCCGGCGCCATCGAGGCGGCCTACTCGTCGGGCACCATGGTGCGCGGCATCGAGATCATCCTCAAGGGCCGCGACCCGCGCGACGCCTGGGCTTTCGCGCAGCGCATCTGTGGCGTTTGCACGCTGGTTCACGGCATCGCCTCGGTGCGCGCCGTCGAGGATGCGCTGAAGTACGAGATCCCGAAGAACGCGCAACTCATTCGCAACCTCATGATCGCGGCGCAATACGTCCACGATCATGTCATGCACTTCTATCACCTGCACGCACTCGATTGGGTCGACGTGGTGTCGGCACTGAAAGCCGATCCCAAGGCGACGTCCGAACTCGCGCAGTCGATCTCGTCGTATTCCAAGTCGTCGCCCGGCTACTTCGCCGACATGCAGAAGAAGGTGAAGACGTTTGTCGAGCAGGGGCAGCTCGGCATCTTCGCCAACGGATTCTGGGGTCATCCAGAGTACCGCCTGCCGCCCGAAGCCAACCTGATGGCGGTCGCGCACTATCTCGAAGCGCTCTCCTGGCAGCGCGAGGTGGTGAAACTGCACGCCATCTTCGGCGGCAAGAACCCGCATCCGAACTTTCTCGTCGGCGGTGCGCCGTCGCCGATCTCGACCAGCCCGACAGGCGCGGCGGGCGGCTCGGCCGCGACCACCGTCAACATCGTTATGCTGGAAGAAGTCCGCGGCATCATCGGCCGCATGATGGAGTTCGTCGAGCAGGTCTACATTCCCGACACCATCGCCATCGCCTCGTTCTACAAGGACTGGTTCAAGCGCGGTGAAGGCGTCGGCAACTTCATGACCTACGGCGACTTCCCCGAGAAAGGCATGGATGATCCCGCGAGTTGGCTTATTCCTGGCGGCGTCATTCTCGATCGCAAACTCGACCGCTTCGAGACCGTCGATCTCAACGATCCGAGCCACGTGCAGGAGTTCGTGACGCATTCCTGGTACGACTACGCCGCTGGAAAGGCGAAGGGGTTGCACCCCTACGAGGGCGAGACCACGTTCAACTACGACGGACCAAAGCCGCCCTATCAGCATCTCGATACCGACAAGGGCTATTCGTGGCTGAAGGCGCCGCGCTGGAAGGGCAAGGTCGTCGAGGTCGGGCCGCTGGCGCGCGTTCTGATGCTCTACGCCAAGGGCCACAAGCCGACGCAGGACATCGCCAACTACGCGTTGAAGAAACTCGATCTGCCGCTCGAAGCGATGTTCTCGACGCTCGGCCGTACGGCAGCGCGAACGCTCGAGACGAAGATCATCGGCGACCAGATGCAGGTTTGGCTCACGAACTTGATCGCCAACATCAAGGCCGGTGACGTTTCGGTGCACAATGAAGCGCGTTGGCATCCATCGACGTGGCCGAAGGAATGCAAGGGCGTCGGCTTCATGGAAGCGCCGCGCGGCGCGCTGGCGCACTGGATCGTCATCAAGAACGGCAAGATCGACAACTATCAGGCCGTTGTCCCGTCGACATGGAACGCCGGTCCGCGCGACCCTGCCGGCAAGCCCGGTCCCTACGAAGCGGCGTTGATGGATCGCCATACGCTAGCCAACATCGAACAGCCGCTGGAAATCCAGCGCACGATCCACTCGTTCGATCCGTGCATCGCCTGCGCCGTTCACGTCGTCGACGCGAACGGCGAAGAACGCATGAAGATCAAGGTCCGCTGATCCGAGGGGCAAGGAGACGACCATGGTGAAGCCGATCGACATCGATGCCGCAGTGGACAAATTCCTCGCCGTCACCGGCGGCAATCTGGCGACCTACATCGAATCGTGTCTGCACTGCGGACAGTGCGCGCACGCTTGCCACTTCTACAAGGCGACACACGATCCCCGCCACACGCCAGCCTACAAGTTGCTGCCCATGGCCAAGGCCTACAAGGCGCAACGCTCGCCGCTCTCCTGGCTCGGCATCACGCCGCGCGTCACCGAGGCCGACCTCGCCGAGTGGGAGGAACTGATCTTCGATACCTGCACGATGTGCGGGCGCTGCACCATCGTCTGTCCCATGGGCATCGACATTGCGTCCATCGTCGCCGTTTCGAGACAGGCATTCGCGGCGGCTGGCCTCGGACCGCCGGATTTGATGCAGGCCGCCGACAATTCGCGCGACAAGGGCTCGCCCCTCGGGCTGACGCCGGAGAAGCTCGAGGAGCGCATCGAGTGGCTAGCCGACGAGAACGAGATCGAGATCCCGCTCGACAAGGAGAAGGCCGACGTGCTGCTCACGGTGTCGTCGATCGAGACGATGAAATATCCCGACTCGATCGTCGCGATGGCGAAACTTCTGAACCACGCGGGCGTCGACTGGACTCTGTCGTCGAAGGGGTATGAGTCGACCAACTTCGGCTATCTGTCGGGAAAGCCCGACATCGCGAAAATCATGGTCAACCGCATCGTCGAAGCGGCTGAGGCCGTCGGCGCCAAGACTGTCGTGATCCCGGAGTGCGGCCACGCCTTCGGCGTCATGCGCTGGTCGGGTGCCAACATCATCGGCCGCGAACTACCGTACGAGGTGCGCCACATCACCGAATTTCTCGCCGACCTGAAGCGCCAGGGACGCTTGCAATTGAAGCCGATTGCGGAGCCGTTCACCTATCACGACCCGTGCCAGATCTCACGGCGCGGCGGCGCGACGGAAGATGCGCGTTATCTGCTCAAGGACTTCGCGACGGGCTTCAAAGAAATGACGCCGACCGGCAATTTCAACTGGTGCTGCGGCGGTGGCGGCGGCGTGCAGGCGATGAGCCGCGCCGCGGATGTGCGCCATAAGGTGTTCAAGATCAAGATGGACCAGGTCGAGGCGACGGGCACGACCAAGCTCGTCTCCGCGTGCTCGAATTGCCGTCTCACGATGGACGACAGTAAAGCCCACTATCACTGGCCGCATGAGCTCGCGAGCCTCGTCGAGGTGCTCGCCGACCATCTGGACGAGAGCGGTAGAGTTGCCGAGGCGGCGGAATGAGCGTCGCGCGCGCTTGCGACGAGATGAGCCCACGTAACGAGGATACCAGCACCATGTCGAAGGTACTGCACTACAAGAGCGTCGGCGTGCTCGCCATCATCGGCTTGCTGGCGGCTTCGCCAGCGTTGGCCCACACGGGACACAACAGCGCGTTCGCGATGCAAGATGGTCTCCTGCACCCGCTCGGCGGCGCCGATCATCTGCTCGCGATGGTTGCCGTCGGCATCTGGGCGGCGCAACTCGGCGGGCGAGCGCTTCTCGCGCTGCCGGCCACCTTCGTGCTGGCCATGATCGCTGGCGCCGGCGGCGCGCAATTCGGCTTCGTGACCGGTGGCATCGAACTGGCGATCGTCGCCTCCGTGATTGCGTTCGGCGCGGCCGTCGCGCTCAGGCTTTCGGTGCCGCTCGCGGTTTCGGTTCTGCCTGTCGCGGTGTTTGCAGCGGCGCACGGGCAGGCGCACGGGCTCGAGGTGCCGGACGGCGCGTCGATTCTCGCTTATGTCGCCGGCTTCTCGATTGCGACGGCGTTGCTGCACGCGGCAGGTGTAGCTGGAGCTCTGTTGCTGGCGAAGGTTCCACTGCTGGTGCGCGGTATCGGCGCGGCGATCTCAGCGGCGGGCATCGCGCTCGCAGTATCGTGATGGTCGACCGAGGTTCGAGAAGGGCGGGATCAGCGGCACGGTTCTCCGAGCGCGAATGAGCCGATGAGTGAGATCGTCGGCACCGCAACGCCTTCGATGCGATCGACGACGTCACCGATGATGGCGCTTTCCGATACGCCGGCGGCGTGCAGGGCCGCGAGTACGCGCTCCGCGTCCGCCGCCGCCACACCGGCCAGCAGCCCGCCCGACGTCTGCGGATCGAACAGGATCGCCCGGACTGCGGGGTCGTGCGCGGCCGCACCGTCGAGTCGCCCCGCAACCCTGACATTCTCCGCAAGCAGACTCGACGTAAGACCCGCGCGCGCCAACTCCAGCACGGTCGGATAGAGTGGAACCGCCTGCAGATCGAGCCGCGCACACTTTTGCGAGCCGTCGAGCATTTCGATCAGATGTCCGGCGAGGCCGAACCCGGTCACGTCCGTCGCCGCGCTGGCGCCCATCTCGGCGAGGACCTGCGACGCCAGCCTGTTCGAGCGACGCATGGCAACGAGTGCCGTATTGACGGCGTGGCCGCGCGCCAGCGTGCGCATCAACCCCGCGAACAGGATGCCCGTGCCGACCGGCCGCGTCAGGATCAGCTTGTCGCCTGCGCGAAGCCCGCGCTTGGCCAGCAGATGCTGCCGCTCGACCTCGCCCGACACGAAGAACCCTGCGGCCAACTCGGCGCCCTCGCTCGAATGGCCGCCCACGATCGTTACGCCATCGCGGGCGAACGCCGCCTTGGCGCCGGCGAGAACCTGCACCAGATCGTCCTCGACGCGCGATGGCTCGGCGTACGGCAGCACGATGTTGGCGAGCGCATGCGTCGGCTGACCACCCATCGCGAACACGTCGCTCATGGCATGCGCGGCGGCCACCTCACCGAAAACGTAGGGCTCGGGCCAGAAGGCGCGGAAGAAGTCGATTGTCTCGAGGCGGATGCGCTCGCGGCCGTCGTCGAGAAGCGCCGCGTCGTCGCGGGTGGCAGCAGAACCCACCGCGACGCGATCGAGGGCACGGGCCAGCGTCACCGGGCCGATTTTCGACGCGCCTCCGCCGCAGCGCATGGCGTCGTCGTCACCGTCGAACGGCATCACCGCCGCCGCGCGGCTCATGCCGTCGAGGTCGTTGAACATCGCCATGAACTCCCGGTCGATGCGATCCTTCCAGCGCCAGACCCAGTGCCCCCTGATCGCCAAGCCGTTGCGCGCGGCGATGGCGTGCTCGCCGCCCGTCGACAGGATGGTGAGGAAATCGCGCTGCGGCACGAAGGGTCGAGCCGGCCGGCCGCGTGCGCGCAAACGAAGGTTCTCGGTCAGCGGCGGCCCCTGGCGGACGGCGAAAACGCCAGCTTTCTCGCGGCGGTGTTGGAGAACGGTCGCGCAATCGCCTGCCGCGAATACATCGTCGTCATCCGTCAGTTGCAGCGTCGGCCGCACGGCGATGAAGCCTTGCTCGTCGAGCGGCAGGCCCGAAGCGCGGAACCACGGCGACGGCCGGGCGTTGGTCGTCAGCAGCACGGCGTCGACGTCGAGGCGGCGCCCGCTCTGCAAGACGACATGATCGGCTTCAAGCGCGGTAACGCGCTCGCCCGAAACGAACGAGATACTCTGCCGCTCCAGTTCTTTCCGCGCCAATGTTCGCGCCCGCGCATTGTGCGACGGCAGCAGCCCGCCGGAACCAATCAACGTGTAACGGAACGCCTCCGCGTCGATGCCGTGATCGCCCGCAGCGGTGCGCATGCGATGGCGGATGGCGAGGATCAGTTCGAAACCGGCAGCCCCCGAACCGACGACGGCGATGTGGCGCGGTCCCTGCGGCTGCAACGCCGCCTGCTCGAGCGCCCGCCATTTGTCGGCGAACAGGGACACCGGCTTGACGGCGAGCGCGTGCTCGGCGGCACCCGCGATGCTCGCCGTATCCGGTGTAATGCCGACGTCGATCGACAGCAGGTCGTAGGACAGCGGCGTACGGCCCGCGATTTCGATCTGGCGATTGGCGCGGTCGATCGCGGTCACCTCGCCATGAATGAACCGCATGCCGCCCCAGGTGGCGAGACGGATCACGTCGATGTGACACTCGTCGTACGAGTAATGCCCGGCGACATATCCAGGCAGCATACCGGAGTACGGCGCGTCGATTTCGCGTGTGACGAGCGTGATGACGACGCCGGGCTCAGGCTTCATGGCGAAATCGCGCAGCACCGTGACGTGCGCGTGGCCGCCGCCGACGAGGACGATGTGCGTCCGCGCCGGAACCATGTTCGACTGAGCCTGCATCATCCCCCCTCGCAACCCGGAAAATCCTCGGCATTCATCCGCGCCGCATAGGCTGCTGCGACGGCGTCACCGGCTACGAGCCCGGTCGGCCAATCGGTTCTCGACGGCCGAGCGACAGGCATCCATCCGCCCGCGTATATACCCTCGACCAGCGCCTGCGAGTTGTCTATCAACACCTCGAAGCCGCGCGTATCGGGTTAGCGTTCGGCGAACCAGCGCTCGAGTTCATGCCCCGGCAAGGTTGCGGAACCCGATTTAGAACTCGACAACCGGCATCTCCGGTATTTCCACGTCGAGATACGCTAGAAAAGGCCGGCCGGACTTCGCCGTGTACCACGCCTCAAAGCCGATCATGGCCGCACCGACGGCCGTCGCGTCGACAGCATCGGTTCCGGCCAGGTTCTCGGATTTCCCCGGTTTCGATTTGCCGCTAGAGGCGGCGACCGCCACGGCAACCGGGCGCCATGCCTCCAAAACGGCGCGGCGCTCGTCGTTCTCGCCATGCCAGCCCAACTCGGCGCAGAACGCGACGAATTGCGCTGCCACCGCCGCGTCGAGGTCCTCGCGTCTGGCGGCCGCGCGCATCATCGTCTTGGCCAATTCGACGCGGCGGAATGCGACCTGGCGCTCCCGCTCCAGCCGCGCGATCTCGGCCGAAATGGAGTTGCGGAACGGCATCTCGGCTTGATGTTCGCCGATGGCCGCGCTTTCGAGGGGGCGATGAACGAGGCTTCGTGCTTCATCCTGAAATTCTTCCTTCGTCGAAGCCCGGCAGCCACTGGCCGGGCCGATCCCGCAACCGGATAGCACGCCCGAAGCGGCGCAAAACAGGCGCACTTGCGTTGCCGGATCGAAGCCACGCGCCGAACATCATCGCGACGCGGTGCTCGCGCATCTGACGGTAGAAAAAATAGCCCAAGGCGATCGAGCGGTCGCACGAAAATGCTGTGATGGAACCGGCCTGGAGCGCAGTTCACTCGGCGAGGCGGGGGCGCGGTTGGGTCCTGTCGGACAGCGCTCTCGCACCAGGAGTAGCGGCGGATTTCTGCCGCCGGCAGGCCAGCGGTCTGCTATGAGCCTGTTGCAGCGCAACCCGCTCAGTGCAGATCCGTTTCGAGCCCCTGCCCTATGAAGCAACCCAAGAAATCCGCCGGCGCCATACTGCGGGTCGTGATCGCACCCGGCGTTGCGATTGGACCGGGAAAGGCTGCCCTCCTGCAGGAGATCAAGCAGACGGGATCGATCGCCGCCGCCGGCCGCAGCATGGGCATGAGCTACAAGCGGGCTTGGTACCTCGTCGATACCCTGAACCGGCATTTCGCGACCCCGCTCGTCAAATCGGCGAAGGGCGGCCGTTCCGGCGGTGGCGCGGAGTTGACGGAACTCGGGGAAGAGGTGCTGGCGGCCTTCCGCGAGATGGAAGTGGCGGCGGATGCGGCCATCGCCCCGATCGCTAAGCGTTTGCGCCGGAACATGCCGTCGACGTGACGACCGGACTCGACCGGCCCCGCGCCTCTCATGAGGACCCGACGGGCCGCGGGTCCGTTTTGCCGCGGGCCGATGCACGCCGGTGAGACCGACGGCGGTGCGGCTTGACTGCCGGCGCCGACGGCCGCCGGCGTTGGCGGGCGCTCGAGTGGAGGAAATCGAGCCACGGCGTGGCCGTCTCGTCACAATATGACCGAACTCGACTTGTATCGGCTTTTCGAATCCCACCGTACCCGTTAGATTTGTGCGATGCGGCGATGGTGCCGGTCGTCAGTCTCATATCGGCCCGCACGGTGCTGGCCACTGCGCGCTTTTCAGCCCGTCGGCGCCATGGCGCGCCCGGCTTCGGGTCGTGTTCGAGCCTTAACGACCGGAAGATTCGGTGGAAATGCAGTACGCGGGCTCGATTATGTTCTGCCACATCGACGTTTGTCGTGGCATGGGTGATTGCGAAGTCTGGTCCGACTGATCCGTCGATACCGTTCGCGAGGGGGAGGGACGAGGTGCTGACGGATACCGCGAAACTGATCGGTCACGCGGTTACGGAGATGCCTCGCCGCAAGCGGCGGGCCATTCTGGCGACTCTCGATTTCCTGCTGTTGCTGATCACCGTCTGGGCTCTCTACAGCCTTCGCTACACCGAGTTCTACCTCCCCGATACCGTAGTCGAGGCGGCGGTGATGGTCGCCGGGCCGGCGATCACGATCGTGACCTTCATGCTGATGCGTGTCTACCATCTGGTGGCGCGCTACCTCGGTCCGCGCGGCGCGGTGCGCATGTTCGGCTGCGTCGTCGGCGCCACCGCCGGATGGGCGGCGCTGCTGCTGTTCATCGGCCAGCATGGCGTGCCGCGAACGGTGCTGCTCGGCTATGCGGTGATCGGTTCGACGGTGGTCATCGGTCTCAGGCTGCTGGCATCGAACATGCTGAAGAGTGTCGGCATCCACGTTCGCAAGCTGGGGCGCGTGCACGACGGCATCCCGGTTCTGATCTACGGCACTGGTCCACTCGCCGTGCAACTCGGCCGTGAGATGCGCTATTCGAAAACGCGCATCCTCGCCGGCTATGTCGACGCCTCCTTCTCGATGATCGGGCGCAAGATCGACGGGGTCAAGATCCACCGCCCTGAGCGCATCACGCAGTTGATCGAATCATTGAACATCGAAGAGATCATCATCGCGGTCGAGAACCAGAAGCCATCGGAACGCCGCGCGCTGCTCGGCCGTCTGGAGCCATACCGGGTGCGGGTTCGGTTCGTGCCGGGGCTCGAAGAGATGGCGACAGGCCGGCTCGGGCTGCGCCAGTTGCGCAGCGTCGAGGGACGTGACCTTCTCGGGCGTGAGGAGATCGCGCCGATCCCCGCTGTGATGGGCGCGGCGACGCTCGACAAGTCGATCCTCGTCACCGGAGCGGGCGGATCCATCGGCTCGCAACTCACACGTCACATCGTCGGACTGAAGCCGAGGCGCGTCGTCATGCTCGACCACTCGGAAGCGGCGCTCTATCTGATCGAGAAGGAGATCCGCGAGATCGCCAGCCGGCCGTCGATCGGCAAGCCTCCGGAGATTATCGCGGTGCTCGGTTCGGTGCAGAACGAGCCTCTGCTCAATGAGGTGATGACCCAGAACGAAATTCAGACCGTCTTTCACGCGGCGGCCTTCAAGCATGTGCCGATCGTGGAGGAAAACCCGATCACCGGCATTCAGAACAACGCGTTTGGTACCGAGTTCGTCGCCAGGACCGCTATGGCCCATGGCGTCGAGCGGTTCGTGCTCGTGTCGACCGACAAGGCGGTCCGACCGACGAGCGTGATGGGGGCCAGCAAGCGGCTCGCCGAATTGATCCTGCAGGATCTCGCGGCCCAGTCGACCGGCACCATTTTCACGGCGGTCCGCTTCGGCAACGTGCTCGACAGCTCCGGTTCGGTCATTCCGCTGTTCCGCGACCAGATCGTCGCCGGCGGTCCCGTGACCGTTACGGACCCGAACATCACGCGCTATTTCATGTCGATCGACGAGGCGACGAGCCTCGTCATACAGGCCGCCGGCATGGCCAGGGGCGGCGAGGTTTTCGTGCTCGACATGGGCACGCCGGTGAAGATCGACGATCTCGCCCGTTCGATGATCCGCCTGATGGGGCTCGAGGTCAAATCGGCCGATAGCCCCCACGGTGACATCGAGATCGTCTACACGGGGCTGCGCCCGGGCGAGAAACTCTACGAGGAGTTGATCTGTTCTGAGCACAATGCCTCGGGGACGATCCATCCGCGCATCATGACATCGCATGAACCAGCGCTCGACCCCGCGAAGCTGCGCCGCGAGATCGAATTATTGCGGACGGCCATCGCCAACCGACGCCGGACGCTGGCCCTCGCCGCGCTCTCGCGACTCGTCGACGACTACAAGCCGTCCATTGAGCTGAAAGAGCCGAACCCAGCGCCGAGCAATATCGTCGCCATCCGGTGATCGTTCGACACCACGACGCCTTTCGATTGTGTAGACAGCCACCGAACGCAGGCTCGGGCCGGGCCACGGGTTCAGGGTTCACCACCCGGTACCGTGTCGGTCGAAACTCCCGCCACGACGTGCCCGCGGCCACCGGACACTCCACTGCATTGAAGGCAGCGCCGGCGCCGCGATCGCCTCCGCGCTCGCTGACGGGCCGATCATGAAGCTCATCTTCCTCATCAACGTCGATTGGTTCTTCGCGTCGCATTTCCTGCATCTCGCGCGCCGGGCCCGCGCCGCCGGATGGTCGGTCACGATCGCCACGCACATGGAACGCGAGCACGGCCGGTTCGAGAGCGAAGGCTTCGCGGTACTGCCGTTGCCGACCCGGCGCGGCAGTCTTTTGCCGCGAGGCCTCTCCGCCACCGCAGACCTCGTCGCCGCCGAATTGCGCCACTCGCCCGGGGCGGTGCTGCACGCCTTCGGCCTGTTCGGCATCATCGCCGGCACCCTCGCTTGCCGGCGGGCGCGACATGAGCGTCGCGTTTTCACCATCACGGGGCGCGGCTATGCGGCGGTCTCGCCCAGCCCGCAGGCGCGCGTCATCCGGCTCGCCTCGCGCCAGTTCTGCAGCCGGATGGCCGACGGCCCGAGCACCTACTGGCTGGCCGAGAACGCCGCCGATCTGGCGGCCTGTGATCTCGACACGGCGGCACGCGAAGCCCGCACCCGCATACTCGGTGGAGCCGGGATAGACCCGGCGCGATATTCGCCCACCGCGATGCCGCCATCGCCGCCACTGCGCTGTGCGCTGGTGGCGCGGATGATCTGGTCGAAAGGTGTCGATACCGCTGTCGAGGCCGTTCGCATGGCGCGCGCCGCCGGCACCGATGTGACGCTGACGCTGGCAGGCCCCGTCGACCAGGATAATCCACGCGCCTGGACCGCCGGCGTGGTGCGCGGGTTCGAAGCGACGCCCGGTGTGCGCTGGCTCGGCCGCGTCGACGATATCAATGGTTTATGGGCGAACCATCATCTCGCGGTGCTGCCGTCGCGCGGCGGCGAGGGTCTGCCGAAGTCGCTGATCGAAGCCGGCGCCGCAGGCCGCCCCGTGCTGACGACGAACGTACCGGGATGCCGTGAGTTCGCGGCAGCGACGGGCGGTTGGAGCGTCGCGGCGGACGACGCCTCGGCCCTTGCGACGGAATTGACACGGATCGCGCGGCTCGACGATCTCGAACAGCGTGGCCTGCACGCACGGCGCATCGTGCTCGAAGGCTACACACAAGAGCGTGCGTGGGAGATCACCCACGAGGTTTATCGGCTGCTCCTGCAGCCAAGCCCCGATCAGGCGCGTCCGACGAACTAATCCCCGGGCGTTGCCCCGCTCCATACACTGACCGCGGTTCCAACATCGAGGTGCCCGGCAGCATGTCCACGACACCCAATCTCGCGCTCCCATATTTGATGCCGGCGCAGGCACAGAAGCACGTCACGCACAACGAGGCGTTGCGCGGTCTCGATGCGACCCTCCAGATCGGTATCGTCGATCGCGACCTGGCGAGCCCACCCGCGAACCCCGCCGACGGCGACCGCTACATCGTGGCGACGCCCGCGAGCGGAGCGTGGTCGGGCAGGGACCTGCGGATCGCCGCCTGGCAGGATGGTGCCTGGATGTTCTATACGCCGCGTCCCGGCTGGCTGGCTTGGATCGCGGACGAAGGCCAACTGGTCGTATGGACCGGGACGACATGGACTGCAGCATCGAGCGGAGGTGGCGGAAGCGGCGTCACGGACGGCGACAAAGGCGACATCGCCGTTTCGTCGAGTGGGGCCACATGGACCATCGACAACGCAGCCGTCACCAACGCGAAGCTCGCCAACATGGCGGCGCACACCGTCAAGGTTCGCAACGATGGTGTTGCCGGACCTCCGAACGACCTCATCATCCCGTCCTCGCGTCTGCTTGGCCGGGGATCGACGGGCAACATCGCCCCGATCGTGCTCGGCACCAATCTGTCGATGTCGGGGACGACACTCAATGCCAGTACCGCGTCGGTGAACCCGACCCCCCTCGTCGGCGTCAATGCGACCGCTGACGCCACCAACCGGCTGGCGGTGTCGGCGGCGGCATCGCTGTTCAATCACGACGGAGCGGGCCATCAGCAGAAGATCAACAAAGCGACAGCCACCGACACGGCGAGCGTTCTCTATCAGACCGCTTTTTCCGGCCGAGCCGAAATGGGGCTGACCGGCGACGACGACTTTCATTTCAAGGTCTCAGCCGACGGCGCCACCTGGAACGAGGCAATCGTCATCGCGAGAAGTACCGGCGCGGTCAGCTTTCCCAACACCACGATCGGCGGCGGCGGGGTCGGGCCGCTCCCGATCGTCAGGATCAACTTCACCAGTTCGGGGACATGGAACAAGCCTAGCGGCACGAGTTTCCTCGGCGTGTTCGTCATCGTGGTCGGCGGTGGCGGTGGCGGCGGCGCGGCCACCGGCGCGGCGGCCAATGCGGCCGCCGGGACCGGGGGCGGCGCGGGTGGAACAGCACGAAAATGGATACCGGCTGCGTCTCTCGGCGCGACGGAAACGGTGACGGTCGGTGCCGGCGGCGCGGGTGGGGCCGATGACGGGCTGGTGAACGCGGGTGCGGCCGGCGGCGTCTCGTCGTTCGGCGCGCACTGCACGGCGAACGGCGGCAACGGTGGTGCGGGTATGTCGAGCGGCTCCACGCAAATCATGGCCGTCGGTGCCATCGGCGGCACGGCCACAGGCGGCAGCATCAACTCCTCAGGCGGTGCCTCGGGGGGCGCCATTCGTCTGAGTGCGACCGTAGCCCTTTCGGGTTTTGGTGGCACGTCGTCCATGGCAGGCGGAGCGCGCGGCGTTCAGGTCGGAATCGCCGGAGGCAACGGCGGTTTCCCCGGCGGCGGCGGCTCCGGCGGCGCGAGCAACAATGCGACACATCGGGCGGGCGGCAACGGTGCGGGCGGTCTTGTGATCGTCGAGGAGGTCTACGCATGAAAACCGCAGTGATCGTCAACGGCACAATCACGCAGATTTTCGACGGTGCGCCCGATACGCTCGTCGGGAGATTTCACCCCGACTTTCTGGCGTCATGCATCGGCGTGGCCGACCAGGTGGAGCCCGGTTGGCTCTGGGACGGGATCGCAGCGACGCCACCGCCGCCCCTCGCGCCGCCAATGCCCACCGCCGACGACGTGCGGGCGGAAGCAAGTCGCCGGATGCAGGCCCTGGTCGGCGCGCGCGATGCCGATCACCTCGACATCATCATGACGAACGGCATGCGCGAGGCGGTGCGGCTGCTGCGCAAGGGTGCGGAGGCGTGGAGCGACGACGAGCGGGCTCGCGCAGCGCAGCTCGAGCAGATCGACGCGGCGATAGAGGCGATCCGCGCGGCATCGAACGCCTTGGAGCCGGCGCCGCCCGAGGATTACACCGACGATCGCCATTGGCCGGACTTGCGATTGTGAAGTGAGCTTCTCGAACTGCGAGGGGACGTGCCGGACGCCGCAGCGGACACCGCCCACTCTGCGGAACTGGAAGAGTTTGCCAGACTTGTTGTTCGAAACCAACCGGACAGCCTGCGCGGTCCCCGGTGCGGTTCAGTATCGCGATGGCGTGCTGGAAGAGGCGGCCATCTCGCGCGGATGTGAACATGGCGTCCGTCGCCTCCATGACCCGCGTCAAGGTTGCCGTGGTCTGGAGCGCCCCAAGATCGTCCCAAGCTCGGTCGACCATTCGTTTCGGCTACGCTAGTGTCGTGATCGCGAAATTCGTCTCATTCTGCCGCACGCTCCGAATGAGTTGCGGGGTCTGAACGACACGAGAAGTATCGATAAACTCGTGTGATTGAGACCGAGACGTCCGCCTCCCTACCTGGCTGAAAAGTATGCAGCGGACGTCTCGGTCATCACACGAGGGGCGAGCGCGGTTTCGAGAGCGCCCGACGCCTTCCATCACAAATTCTTATGCTCACCATCAAATGAGAGTGCTTTACCTGATCGCTCCCGTTGATTAGAGCAATTCCAACATCAATGCACGAGCCGGCAGACACAGACTTTGGGAGGCAACATGAATGAAATGATCAAGTGCCCCGTCATGCACGGAGCAAATACCGCCGTTGGGACGGGCGTCATGGATTGGTGGCCGCAGGCTCTCAACCTCGACATCCTGCATCAGCACGACACCAAGACGAATCCGATGGGCAAGGACTTCTGCTATCGGAAGGAAGTCAAGTCGCTGGATTTTGCGGCCCTGAAGCGCGACCTGCATGCGCTGATGACCGATAGCCAGCCATGGTGGCCGGCCGACTGGGGCCACTACGGCGGCCTCATGATCCGCATGGCTTGGCATGCCGCAGGCACCTACCGCATCGCCGACGGACGCGGCGGCGGCGGCACCGGCAACCAGCGCTTCGCGCCGCTCAACTCGTGGCCGGACAATGTGAGCCTCGACAAGGCCCGCCGCCTGCTTTGGCCGATCAAGAAGAAG
>JBKBNR010000002.1:0-23919 GCA_046295315.1 Hyphomicrobiaceae bacterium | reverse complement strand
ATCGGCGCGGAAGCCGCGTCCGAGGGGCTGTCGGCGGAGGAGAAGCGCCGCGCGGCGGGCCTCGCGGCGGGGCTTTCGATGGCGCTGCTGACGCGCGCCTGGCAGATGCTGCTGAAAGGCCTCGATGAGGTCTCGCGCGCTTATAACCCCTCTGCTGCAGCGGAAATGGTGCTGATCCGGCTCTGTTATACCGCCGACCTGCCGAGCCCCGACGAGATCATCAAGGCGCTGGGCGGCGGCGCTGTGGCGGCGCCCCGCCGGGCCGCCGTGCCGGCGGGCGTATCGAGTGAAGGGGCGGCAACTCGTGCCGTCAGCGCCTCACCCGCGCAAGCCCCGGCGGGCGGGCGCCGCGAGGCACCGACGCGCACCCTGCAGCCAGCGGGCGGCGACGATTTCGACGGCGACGACGACGGCCCCGACCCGCTCGACGATGTTTTGCCGGTTTACGACGACGCCGAACGATGGTCCGGCGAGGACGGCGTCCCGGTGGACCTGGCGGTGTCGGGAACCTACGCCGATCCGCGATCGTTCGAAGACGTGATCGCACTGCTCGGCGAGCATCGCGAGGCACGGCTCAAATATCATGTCGAGGAGCACGTCAGCCTGGTGCGGTTCGACCATGCGACGGGAGCCATCGACGTGTTCCTGCTCGACGGCGCGCCCGCCGAAGTGCCGAACGAACTGCGCGAGAAGCTCAACTCGTGGACGGGCCGACGCTGGGTCGTGATGCTGTCGAAGGCGAAGGGCCAGCCGCCGTTCGGCGAAACGAAGCGTCAGCGCATTGCGGCCGAGATCGACGAACTGAGGTTGCATCCAGCCATGAAGGCCGTGTTCGAGGCCTTCCCCGATGCCAGGATCGACGATGTGCGCAACGTGGCGCGCGCGGAAGGCGATGTGGAAGACGGCAGCGCGACCGGCTGAGCGGGCGTCGTTGCAACCTGGATCAGATATTGCGCTCGCGGGTGCGTGCGGCTAACCCGGTTCCCAACAAGCAAACCGAGAGGGTACGATGAAAGACTTGATGGGCATGATGAAGCAGGTGCGCGACATGCAGGCCCGCATGCAGAAAATGCAGGAGGAACTGGAGACGCTGGAGATTGAGGGTGGCTCGGGCGGCGGTCTCGTGAAGGTTGTTCTCAACGGCAAGGGCGATCTCAAGTCCGTGCGGCTCGACCCGAGCCTGATGAAGCCGGACGAGGCGGAGATCGTCGAGGATCTCATCGTCGCCGCGATGCAGGACGCCAAGGGCAAGGTCGAATCCGTCATGCAGGAGCGTATGGCGTCGGTGACTGGCGGCCTGCCGATACCGCCAGGCCTCAAGTTGTTCTGAATCACGGGCCGTCTGGTCGGCGCGGGGAGGCGTTTCGATGCGCAAGTATGGTGGCGGCCGGCGCAAATCCGGCCCCAACCGCAGGCCTGCGGCGCCGCCCAAGCGTGGCGCGATGACATCGGCGCCCGGCGCTGCCAAGGCAGGTGCCGCCGCGGCCGCCCCGGCGCGGGCCGTGGCGGTGGCCGCGGTGGCGCATTCCCGCCCGGCATCGGCCGGGACCTCGTCGCACGCCCGTCCGGCCCGCCCTTCGGGCATGTTCTCCGATGGACGTGTGTGGCTCGTCGCCGGGCTCGGCCTGATCGTCGTGCAGGCCCTGGCGCTGCACCTGATGGGCCACGTCGCCATCTGCAAGTGCGGCAGTGTCAAGCTGTGGCACGGCGTCGTGCAGAGTTCGGAAAACTCGCAGCACCTCACCGATTGGTACACGTTCAGCCACGTGCTGCACGGCTTGATCTTTTACGCCGCGCTGACGTGGCTGATGCCGAAGTCGTCGTGGATGGCGCGTCTGGCGACGGCGATTGCCATCGAGGCGGCGTGGGAGATCGCGGAGAATACCGACTTCGTCATCAATCGCTATCGCAGCGCCACCATCTCGCTCGACTACTACGGCGACAGCATCGTCAATTCGGTGATGGACAACGTCGCGATGATTGCGGGGTTCCTCCTGGCACGCAAGCTGCCGGTGGCGGTCAGCGTCACGATGTTCTTCGGTTTCGAGGCGCTGATGCTGTGGGCCATTCGCGATAATCTGACGCTCAACGTGCTGATGCTGCTGTGGCCTGTCGAAAGTATCGCCAAGTGGCAATCGGGCGGGGGTTAGGAACCCTGGGAACGCCTCGCTGCATCGACTGAGGCCGCGCTATTTTTGCTGGTGCACGTTCTGGCGACGAACCGCTACACACCTAGCCAGGACGTGCACGGGCCCGGCGCCGGTGCGCCGGAAGCGAGCACAGCGCCGCGAAGTTGTGTAGAGCAACCGGCACTTATCGCCGCGCAGCGGCGCAGGCCGCGACTGCGGCCCGGCGCCGGTGCGCCGGAAGCGAGCACAGCGAGCAAGAAACAATGTCGTCCAAGAAGATCGCAGGGCCAGAGATCGAGCGGATGGTGCAGCTGCTGGCGCGGCTGCCGGGGCTCGGTCCCCGTTCGGCGCGCAAGGCGGCGCTGGCGCTGATCAAACGGCGCACTGAACTGCTGGCGCCGCTGGCCGATGCCCTCGTCGATGCGCTGCAGAAAATCGTCGTCTGCCCGCAATGCGGTAACGTCGACACCCTCTCGCCGTGTTCGCTCTGCCAGGACCCGCGCCGCGACCGCTCGATGATCGTCGTCATCGAGGAAGTGGGCGACCTGTGGGCGCTGGAGCGGGCGGGCGTAGTCAACGCCAGCTATCATGTTCTCGGCGGGCACCTGTCGCCGCTCGACGGCATCGGCCCCGACCGGTTGAACATCGCGCCGCTGCTGGAACGCGCCGCGCGCCCCGAAGTGAAGGAGGTGCTGCTGGCCCTCAACGCGACGGTCGAAGGGCAATCGACGGCGCATTACCTCTCGGAGCAGCTGCAACCCTGTGGTGTCGCGGTCTCGCGGCTGGCGCAGGGCGTGCCGATCGGCGGCGAACTGGACTATCTCGACGAGGGCACGCTGGCGGCGGCATTCAAGGCGCGGCGCAAAATCTGAGTTGGCGTGCCCTGTGACATCGCGCGACGTGGCGTGGGCACCGTCTCTGCGCGATTGTCATAACGGAGCTGCGGCTTATTTGAGCAGGCGCGCCCCCAAAGAGATGAGACCGCTGCCGCCGACGAGGACCAACTCCCGCGGAAATGCGCACGGCCGGGTTGGACTTGACACCGGAAAGCAAGAAGATGTCGGAACTGAAACCGGGGCGGCTGCAACCGCAGGCCCCGACGTTTGCGGAGCTGTTCACCCCGAAACTCGTCACTGTGCTGCGCGAAGGCTATGGCGCCGCGGAGCTGCGTTCCGACGCCATCGCCGGCCTGACGGTGGCCATTGTCGCGCTGCCGCTGTCCATGGCCATCGCCATCGCCTCGGGCCTGCCGCCCGCGCACGGGCTGATCTCGGCGATCATTTCCGGCTTTCTCATTTCCGCGCTCGGGGGCAGCCGTTACCAGATCGGCGGACCGGCCGGCGCGTTCATCGTGCTCGTCTCCGCGACGGTCGACCGGCACGGCGTCGACGGCATGCTGCTGGCGACGATCATGGCCGGCTTCATGCTGGTGGCGATGGGGTTCCTCAGGCTCGGCACCTACGTCAAGCTGGTGCCCTATCCCGTGACCGTCGGGTTCACCACCGGCATCGCCATCATCATCATGGCCAGCCAGTTGAAGGAGCTGTTCGGCCTGACGCTGCCCGGCAAAGAGCCGGGTCCGCTGCTCGACAAGCTCGGCGTGCTGGGCCAAGCGCTACCGACGGCCAACCCGGCGGCCATTGCGGTGTCGCTGGCCGCCATTCTCATCATCGTCGGGTTGAAGAAGGTGCGGCCGCACTGGCCCGGCATGCTGATCGCGGTCGTCGCCGGTGCCCTGGCGACGGTGGCGTTCGGTCTCGACGTCGAGACGATCAACTCGCGCTTTGGCGGCATGAGCGGCGGTATCGGCTCGTTGTCGCTGCCGACACTGTCGCTGGAAAAAATGCAGGCGGTGCTGCCCGATGCGATTGCCTTCGCCCTGCTCGGCGCCATCGAATCACTGCTCTCCGCCGTCGTTGCCGACGGCATGACCGGGCGCCAGCACCGCTCCAACAGCGAACTCGTGGCGCAAGGTGTCGCCAATGTCGCTGGCGGGCTATTCGGCGGCATGGTGGCGACCGGAACCATCGCGCGCACGGCGACCAACGTCCGCGCCGGTGCGCACGGGCCCGTCTCGGGCATGCTGCACTCGGTTTTCCTCGCCGCGTTCGTGCTGCTGGCAGGTTCGCTGGCCGGTTACATCCCCCTGGCAGCCCTCGCCGGCGTGCTGGCGGTCGTGGCCTGGAACATGGCCGAGAAGCGGGAACTGTGGACGCTTGTCACGTCGTCGCGCGGTGATGCGCTCGTCGTGCTGACAACGCTGTTCCTCACCGTGTTCCGCGATCTGACGGAGGCCATCATCGTCGGCTTCGCGCTGGGCGCCGTCGTATTCGTCAACCGCATGGCAGCCCAGACCGGCGTCGAATGCGAGGGCGGCATCGTCTCCGAGGACCGTGCCGACGGCGAGCGCCGCACCCTGAAGCCGTTCGACGTGTCGCTGGCCAGCAACCCGGAAATTGCCGCTTACCGCATATCGGGTGCCTTTTTCTTCGGTGCCGCGGCGGCCATCGGTGCCACGCTCGATCGCATCGCCGACACGCACAAGGCCTTCATCGTCGATTTCAGCGGCGTGCCGCTACTCGATTCGACGGCGGCCAACACCATGCATGCGACACTGCGTAAGGCCGAGCGCCGAGGGGTGAAGGTCTATCTGACGGGCACGAGCACCGCGGTGCGCCGCGTTCTGTTCCTGCATGGAGTGCGGCCACCGCACGCGACCTACCTGACGACGCTCGACGACGCGGTCGACGATTGGAATGCGTCGGCCGCGGCATCTGGCGGCGCGGCGCACGTGTGAGCGTCTGGAATGGCGCAGGCCGGTCGGCCTATCTCGGCGCGCGGCAGGCTTTCGCTACATGCCTGGCTGGCGCGCGCCCGCTTATTCCAATGTCAGCGGCCGGCATGGCGCGGCTCGGCTCGGCTTCCCACTGTCGGCGGCGAGTGATATACGCCTGCCGACAACGGAGGCCGGCGCCGGGCCGGTGTGCTTCACGGGCCGCGCTTCGCCCGCTGAGGGCCTTGTCGTCCCTCGTCGATCGTCGCGCCCCCGATTTCGTAGGAGACGGTGCATGTCGCTCAAGGCGATCGGGTCCGATTCGGGGCTTGCGCTCACATTCGATGACGTTCTGCTGGTTCCGGGAGCTTCCGAGGTGATGCCGGGCGAGGTCAACGTCGCCTCGCGTGTCACCAAGTCGATCGCCGTCAACATCCCGATCATTTCGGCTGCCATGGATACGGTCACCGAGGCGCGGCTCGCCATCGCGGTGGCGCAAGCCGGCGGCATCGGCGTCATACACCGCAACCTGAGCCCCTCGGTTCAAGCCGATCAGGTGCGGCAGGTGAAGAAATACGAGGCCGGCATCGTGCTCGATCCGGTCACGATAGGTCCCGGCGCACGCCTGTCGGAGGCGCTCGGCCTGATGGCCAAGCACGACATTTCCGGCATCCCCGTCGTCGCCCCGGCGCAGGGCGGCAAGCATGGGCGCCTCGTCGGCATCATCACGAACCGCGATCTCCGCTTCGCCACCGACCTGTCGAAGCCGGTTTCCGACCTGATGACCAGCGAGAACCTTGCGACGGTGCAGCGTGACGTCACGCCCGACGACGCGCGGCGGCTGTTGCACAAGCGCCGCATCGAGAAGCTGCTGGTGGTCGACGACGACTATCAGTGCATCGGCCTCATCACGGTGAAGGACATCGAGAAGGCGCAGAAGCACCCGAACGCCTGCAAGGATCAGCAGGGCCGCCTGCGCGTCGCCGCCGCGACGACGGTCGGCGAGGATGGCTACGAGCGCACCGAGCGCCTCATCGAGGCCGGCTGCGATCTGATCGTGGTCGATACCGCGCACGGCCATTCCAAGCGCGTGCTGGACGCCGTGACGCGGATCAAGAAGCTGTCCAACGCGACGCAGGTGGTGGCTGGCAACGTCGCGACCGCGGCGGCGACCCGGGCGCTGATCGATGCCGGCGCCGATTGCGTCAAGGTCGGCATCGGTCCGGGGTCGATCTGCACGACGCGCATCGTCGCCGGTGTCGGCGTGCCGCAACTGACGGCGATCGCCAACTGCGCCGCCGAGGCCCACAAGACCGGCCACCCGATCATTGCAGACGGCGGCATCAAGTTCTCCGGCGATATCGTCAAGGCGATCGCCGCTGGCGCCGACGTGGTGATGGTCGGCTCACTGCTGGCCGGCACCGACGAAGCGCCGGGTGACACGTATCTCTACCAGGGGCGCACCTACAAGTCGTACCGCGGTATGGGCTCCGTCGGCGCCATGGCGCGCGGATCGGCGGATCGTTATTTCCAGGCCGAAGTGCGCGATACGCTGAAGCTGGTGCCGGAGGGCGTCGAGGGTCAGGTGCCCTACAAGGGCCCGGCGGACGTGGTGCTGCATCAACTCGTCGGGGGCTTGCGCGCCGGCATGGGCTATTGCGGCGCGCCGACCATCCCCGAGTTGCAGGCCAGGGCCGAGTTCGTGCGCATCTCGCCCGCCGCCATGCGCGAAAGCCACGCTCACGGCATCACCATCACGCGGGAAAGCCCGAACTATCCGGGTGGCGCGTGATGCTGATCGTCGAACTGCTGCTGCCGGTTTTCGTGCAGGTGGCGATGACGCTGGTGCTGTTGACCATGACCGGGCGGGCGCGAGTCGGAGCGATCAAGCAAGGCGAGGTTCGCATGGCCGACGTCGCGCTCGGACAATCGGCATGGCCGCCGCGCGTGATGCAGATGTCGCGGGCGTATCAGAACCAGTTCGAACTGCCGCTGCTGTTCTACGTCGCGGTCGTCATCGCCCTGATAACCAAGCAAGCCGACATCATCGTGGTGGTGCTGGCGTGGGTGTTCGTCGCTTTGCGTATCGTGCACGCGTATATCCACGTCACGAGCAATCACGTGCCGACACGGTTCAATGCCTTCCTCGCCGGCATGATCGTGCTGTCGCTGATGTGGATTTATCTCGCGATCCAATCGACGACCGGCGGGCTGTTCGTATGACGCGGTTCGGCGCGCTGCTGCTGGTGCCGGTGGTGTTGCAGGCTGCAACGCTGCTGCAGACCTGGCGGATGCTGCGCGCAGATGGCAAAGGGTCGGAGGCGGCGCAGGCGACCGGCGCTGAGCTGTGGCGTCGGCAGATCGCCGTCTCGATCCTGTTCTTCCTGGCGTCCGCCGCCGCGTTCTATTGGAACGTCGTCGACGCTTATGTCGTCACCTTCGCGGTGCTGTTCGTGCTGGCGCAGGTCATCCACGCGGCGCTGTTCAACCGCGGCAACGACGCCATGAGCGTTGTCGCGTTGCGCGCGTCGGCCATTGCGCTCGTCGGTCTCGCCGCCATGGTGGCGCTCGACGTCCTGCCCGGCGTGGCCGACACCTACCAGGTTCCATGAGGATCGAGCGATGAAAACGGGTGGCAGGATCGCCGCCGCGATCGAGGTGCTTGCCGCACTCGAAACGCAGCACCGCCCGGCGGCCGATGCCTTGTCCGATTGGGGCAAGAGCCACCGCTTCGCCGGCTCCGGCGACCGCTCGGCCATCGGCAGCCTCGTCTATGACGTGCTGCGCCAGCGCTCGTCTCTCGCCGCTCAGATGGGCGAGGCGACACCGCGCGCGCTCGCCATCGCCGCTGCACCACGCGCTTTCGGACTGTCGCTGGATGAACTCGCCGCCGCGCTCGACGGCTCGGAGCATGCGCCGCAGCCGCTTTCGGATGATGAGCGCGCCCGGCTTGCCGCCGGCCTTCCCGCAGATGTGGACGACGCCATTGCAGCCGACGTCCCGGAGTGGCTGGCTCATTCCCTGCGTCACACGTTCGGCGACCGGATGGTGGCAGAAGGGCGTGCGCTCGCTGAACGCGCTCCCGTCGACCTGCGGGTCAACACCTTGAAGGCGGACCGCGACAAGGTCTTGAAAGCCCTGTCGCGCTTCGCTGCCGAGGCGACGCGCTTTTCACCGATCGGCGTGCGCATCCCGCCATCACCGGGCGCCACCAAATCGCCGCATGTGGAAGGCGAGACGGCGCACGGCAAGGGCTGGTTCGAGGTGCAGGACGAGGGCAGCCAGATCGCAGCGGCGATGGCGGGTGCCGGCCCGCGCCAGCAGGTGCTCGATCTGTGCGCCGGCGCCGGCGGCAAGACGCTGGCGCTCGCTGCGGCGATGCACAACACCGGCCAGATCTACGCCTACGACGACGACAAGCGGCAGTTGCGCCCGATCTTCGAGCGCCTGAAGCGCGCCGGCGTGCGCAACGTGCAGGTGCTCGACGGCGGCGACGAAGCGGCGCTGCGGGCACTCGGACCGCGCTTCGACGTGGTGCTCGTCGACGCGCCGTGCACCGGTTCCGGCACATGGCGGCGACGGCCGGACAGCAAGTGGCGCTTGAAGCCGGAAGCCCTGCACGCGCGCCAGAAGCAGCAGATGGAGGTTCTGCAACTCGCGGCGCTGCTGGTGAAGCCCGGCGGACGGATCGTCTATGTGACGTGCTCGATACTGGAGAGCGAGAACGGCGACATCGTCGACCGCTTTCTCGGCTTCAATGCCGACTTGCGGCTGGTGCCTTATGCCGATGTGTGGCGGCAACGGTTCGCCAGCGAGCCGCCGGCTTCGGCCGACGGCGGCTCCGGCGGGCTGCTGCTCACACCGGCATCTCACGGCACCGACGGGTTCTTCATCGCGACGCTGGAGCGGTCGCCCTGAAGCCGGCGCTCAGCGTTGCGCGCCGCGCAGGATCGCCGCGATGATGTTGGAATAGTCGTCGGTCCACGGCGTCACGTCCCTTGCCGCCGCGTCGCTCGCCGTCACCAGCTTTGCGTGATCCAGCGCGAGAACCGGCGCGATTTGGCGTCGCGCGCCACGAACATCACCTTGTTGCGCGAGGTCTCCGGACCATTGGATGCCGGCTCGCCGGAGACGATGGCGACGTGTGCTCCGGGGATCGAGAGCGCTGTCGCTGTGGCGACGCCGACGAGGTCCATGTAGCGGTTGGTGACGTGCATCGCGAGCAGTCCCTGCGGCGCCGTGCGTGCGAGGAACGACTGCATCGCCTCGCGCGTCAGCATGTGCACCGGCACCGCGTCCGATGAGAACGCGTCGATGACCAGATAGTCGAACGTGTCGGCGGGTTCGGACGCGATCGTCAGGCGCGCATCGCCAGGTACGATGTCGACACCGGGCAGGCAGCGCGACAGGAACGTGAACTGCGCCGGATCACGGGCAATCTTGATGACGACAGGATCGATTTCGTAGAAGCGCCAGTCCTCGCCGGGCTTCGCCGCACAGGCGAGCGAACCCGCGCCGAGACCGACGCCGCCGACCACCAGGCCGCCAGCAGTTTTGCCGGTCGCGAGGCGTGCGGCTTCGACACCCATCTGCATCGGGCTGCCCGCATAATAATAGGTGAGCGGACGCGGCCGGGCGGTCGCGTCTTTCGCCGCCTGTTCGATATCGCTCGTCAACTGGGCGCCGTGAATGGTGGTGCCGTGCATCAGCAGACGCAGCTTGCCGTCGACCGATTGCGTCACGCGGCTGACGCCGAAGAAGCTGCGTTCGGAATAGCCGGCGTTGAAGCTCGAGGGCAGCAGGACGATAGCAAAGGCCATTGCCGCGGCATGCGTCGCCAGTCGCAACGGACGGCGGCGGTCGTTCGCCATGAATGCCGCCAGCGCCAGCAGCACGATGAAGATGAAGGCCGAGGCCATGCTCCCCGCGAACGGCGCCAGCAGGGCGAGAGCCAGGACCGTCAGCGCGGAGATGCCAGCGAATTTGGCCGCTGCCGCGACTTCGGCACGATTCGCGAGGGCCGCCGCCATGCCGGGCCGCGCCATGAGACCGAGCACGATCAGCAGCATGTATTCGTGGATGCCGTTGAAGAGCTGCGGCGCGATAACCGCCGCAAACACGCCGCCGAGCACGCCGCCGAGCGACATCCACAGATAGAACTGCGTCAGGTGGCGGGTTGCCGGGCGAGCGTCATAGAGCTGCTTGTGGCAGACCAGCGTCGTCACCAGGAACAGCGGCGCATGAACCAGCGCCAGCATCGCCCAGCCGTTGAGCGACAGCGCGATCATGGCGAGCAGCGCCATGGCCGCCAGCAGCGGATGGGCGGCGTCGAGCAGCCGCATCGGCACCAGAGGCGTGTCGCGGAACACCAGCACGAACGTCAGCAGGAAGGCGGCGAGCGGCGTCACCCAGAGGAACGGCGCCGAGGCGATGTCGGTGGTGATGAACGTCGTGAACGCAACCAGAAGCCCCGAGGGCACGAACGCGTAGAGCACCCAGGCGGCGCGCTCGCGGTTGCTGACGGGCCGTCCGTCGGCGGTGCTGGCGGTGACACCATGGGATGTCGCTGTCGCAACGCGGCTCTCGCGCAGCATCAGCAACCCGGACGCCGCGATCATCGCCGCCAGCAGCACGAACCCCGCCGTCCAAAGCGCGGCCTGCGTGGCGAGCCCGAGCATAGGCTCGATGACCACCGGATAGGCGAGCAGCGCCAGCAACGAACCGAGGTTCGAAGCGCCATAGAGGAAATAGGGGTCGCGGGCGTGCGGGTGTCCGGTGTTGGCGTACCAGGCCTGCAGCAGCGGCGCGTTCGCCGAGACGGCGAAGAACGGCATGCCGACGCCGAGGGCGAGCACGCCGATCAGCCAGAGGTACGTGTCGCCGCCGGTCGGCTCGGTGCCCGCCGGCAAGCCGAACGGCAGCGCCAGACTGGCCGCGACCAGAAGCGCCAGATGCACCAGCGGCGCCTGCACCGGCGTCGCGAAGCGATTCAGGGCATAGGCATAGCTGTAACCGGCGAGCAGCACCGCCTGGAAGAAGCAGAGCGACACCGCCCACACCGACGGCGATCCGCCGAGTTTCGGCAGCACCATCTTGGCGAAAACCGGCTGCACGGAGAACAGGAGAAATGCCGACAGGAACAGCGTGGCTGTGAAAACCGCCAGCACCACGGCGTGCGATCGCAGCATGCGATGCGCCGGTTGAAGCTGGTTCTCTACGGATGCAGTCGACATTCGGCGGGCTCTCGACACGACGCAATTGGCACGGAAACCGGCCCTCGAACCCGCGCTTCAGGGCATGGCGCGACCGGTACGATCAGTCATGCCGCGATGCGGCACAGCGGAGTTGGGCGATCATCGCCGCTCCGCTGTGGTCAGCGTGACATGAGCCCCAGACCATATCGGTCAACTCTTGAGATTGGATAAACCTTGAAGACCGTGGGGCTTCCTCGGGTGCTGCTCCTGCGCGGTTGCCGTTCAGCAGCGCGTCGTTCAAGGCGTGGCCGGCTGACCAGGAGAGCCCAGAACCGAGGCCACCGCCGGATCGTTGGACTCCCACGGCCATCCGCCTCAGCGGGCTGTAACGCGGCGGATAAAAATTTGATCGGGCAAAGGCGAGTTTGCCACTTGCAAATCACATGCGACGCACGATTATCCCGTCCGTTTCGGTTCGCGTTCAGACCGGCGGCTAGTCGCGCGGCGGCGACCGAAACTAGGAGATATGGCAGATGAAGCTGCTGCCTCAGGAGCCTTCCGAGCCTCCAAGTCGCGGCGACGCGACACAAACGACACTCCCCCTCAACATCGCCGTCGAGTCCCAGGCTGGAGCTTCGCAAGTTCTGCCCCACCTGGATATTGCGCGCCTGCCGTCGCCGCCTCGCTTCCCCATCGGGGCGCAGACGCGAGCCTTTGCGCGCAAGTTCTATCCTGAGGCGACCGCCGCCGAGTGGGACGACTGGCGCTGGCAGTTCCGCAAGCGCATCCGCACGCTGGCCGAGCTCGAGCGCATCTTCGTCCTGTCGGACGAGGAGCGCGACGCGATCCAGCGCCACAAGGGGTCGCTGCCGGTCGGCATCACCCCGTACTACGCCAGCCTGATGAGCCGTCACGACGCCGACGATGCGTTGCGGCGCACGCATATCCCGGTCGGCGCCGAGTACATCAAGACGCTGGGCGAGGCCGACGACCCGCTCGGCGAGGATCACGACGCCGCCGTGCCCGGTCTCGTGCACCGCTACCCGGACCGCGTGCTCTTCCTGGTGACGGGCACTTGCTCCACCTACTGCCGCTACTGCACGCGCTCGCGTATGGTGGGCGCAGTGGGCGGCGAGTACACCTTCTCCAAAAGCCAATGGGAGAAGGCGCTGCAGTACATTGAGGCGCATCCCGAGATTCGCGACGTGCTGCTGTCGGGCGGCGATCCGCTGACTTTGGCGGACGAGCCGCTGGAGTATCTGCTCACCCGGCTGCGGTCCATTCCGCACGTCGAGTTCCTGCGCATCGGCACCAAGGTACCCGTTGTGCTGCCGATGCGCGTCACCAAAAGCCTGACGCGCATTCTCAAGAAAATGCATCCGCTGTGGATGAGCATTCACTTCACGCACCCGAGCGAGCTGACGAAAGAGGTGACGGAATCGACCGCGCGCCTCGCCGACGCCGGCATTCCGCTCGGCAGCCAGACGGTGCTGCTCAAGGGCATCAACGACGAGGTGGAGACGATGAAATCGCTCTACCACGGGCTGTTGAAGCGGCGCGTGAAGCCCTACTATCTCTATCAGTGCGATCCGATCACCGGCTCGTCGCACTTCCGCACCCCCGTCGAGAAGGGCCTCGAGATCATCGAGGGCCTGCGCGGGCACACCACGGGCTATGCGGTGCCCCACTATGTCATCGACGCCCCCGGCGGCGGCGGCAAAATCCCCGTCGTGCCGGACTACCTCGTCGGCCGTGACGGCGACGACGTCGTGCTGCGCAACTTCGAGGGCAAGACCTACCGCTACAAGGACCCGGCCGGATCGGTCGGCTCCAACCGGCCGCTGAAGCCTGCCAAGGGCAAGGCTTGACCGCCGTGCGCTCCCTCCACATTGGGTTCGTGTTCGATCTCCGCGACGATTACCTCGCCATGGGGCATTCCATCGAGGCCGTCGCGGAGTTCGATTCGATAGAGACCATCGAAGCCGTCGAGGGCGCCTTGCGGCGCGTGGGACATCGCGTGACGCGCGTCGGGCACGGGCGCGAGCTTGCCCGGCGCTTCGTCGCCGGGGAGCGGTTCGACCTCGTGTTCTCGATCGCCGAGGGGGTGCGCGGCCGCTCGCGCGAGGCGCAGGTGCCGGCACTGTGCGAGTTGTTCGATCAACCTTACGTCTTCTCCGATCCGCTCACCATGGCGGCGACGCTCGACAAGGCGGTCGCCAAGCGCATCGTCCGAGATGCCGGCATCCCGACCGCACCGTTCCTCGTCTACGACCACGCCGGGCAATCGCTCACTGGCTGGGCGCATTACCCCGCGTTCGTCAAGCCGCTGGCCGAAGGTACAGGCAAAGGCTGTGAGAAAGCGTCGATGGTGTCGGACGAGGCGGACCTGCGCGCCGCAGCCGACGGCATCATGGCCCGTTTCAAGCAGTCGGCACTCGTCGAGAGCTATCTGCCGGGCCGCGAGTTCACCGTCGGCATCCTCGGCACGGGAGATGGTGCCCGCGTCGTCGGGATCCTCGAAATCGTGCTGCTCGAGGATGCCGATGCCGGAGTCTACTCGATGCGCAACAAAGAGGAGTGCGAGCGGCTGGTGCGCTATGACCGCGTCGACGACGAGGAAGCCCGGCTCGCGGCCACGCGGGCGCTCGCCGCACATCGCGCGCTGCAATGCCGCGACGCCGCCCGCCACGATCTGCGCTCCGATGCGGACGGTTCGCCGGTGTTTCTCGAAGTCAACCCGATCGCCGGACTGCACCCCTCGCATTCCGACCTGCCGATCCTCGCCGATTTGCACGGCCTCGCCTACGACGCCCTGCTGGCCGAGATCGTCGCCCACGCCGCGCACCGCTATGGGCTCGCCCCCGGCACGGCCAGTGCCCAGACCGGGACATGACCGATGGTCCCGTCGTCATAATACACGGTGTCAGGGATGCGACGCGGCCCGACGAGGCGGATACGTTACGGCAAGTCGAGGAGGTGAGCGCGGCGCTGGCTCGCCTCGGATATGCAACCGACGCGCTTGCCCTGTCCTTCGATCTGTCGCCGCTGCGGCGCATCCCGGCCGACGCGCTGGTTTTCAATCTCGTCGAAGCGTTGGAGGGTGACGGCCGCCTGCTGCACCTGCCGGTCGCGGTGTTGGAACATCACGGGCTCACCTTCACCGGGTCCGGTTCAGCGGCGATCGCTCTTACAACCGACAAGGTGCTGACCAAGCGATTGCTGCACGCGGCCGGGCTTCCCGTGCCTCAGACGGTCGACGCGCCTGCCGCCGCCGATCCATCGGCGCGTTACATCGTCAAGTCGCTCAGCGAGGATGCGTCGTTCGGCATCGACGCCGGCTCGGTGGTTGCCGGGGGTGGCGTCTCGCGCGAGATCGAGCGGCGGCGGAACCGCTACGGCGGCGGCTGGTTCGCCGAACGCTACATCGACGGCCGCGAGTTCAACATGTCGGTGATCGAAGGCGCAGATGGCCGTGCGCGCGTCCTGCCCGCCGCCGAGATCAAGTTTATCGGTTATCGCGCCGATCAGCCGCGCATCGTCGACTACGCCGCCAAGTGGGACGAAACAAGCCACGCCTACCACAACACGCCGCGCCGGTTCGTCTCCCACGATGCCGAGCAGGAGCTTGTCGCAGAGTTGGGACGCCTGTCGCTCGCCGCGTGGGCCGCGCTCGGTCTCGAGGGCTATGCGCGCGTCGACTTCCGCGTCGACGATGCCGGGCGCTGCTACATCCTCGAAGCCAACGCCAACCCTTGCCTCGCATCGGACGCGGGTTTCATCGCCGCCTGCGGTGAAGCGGGCATCGCGTTCGACGACGCGATAGAGCTGATCGTCGCGGCGGCACGACGGCGGAGCGGCGGCAGACCACGCCGACGCAAGGAGCAGTTTGAATGAAATGCGGAGACGACCGGCCAGCCAAGGTTCACGACGCCGACATCGCGTGGCGCGATTTCATCACCGAGGCCGACGAAACGCGGGTGCGCGATCTCGTCGCCGCCACCGGCTTCTTCACACCCGAGGAGATCGAGATCGCCGCCGAACTGGTCCGCGAGCGTTTAGCAAAGGGCGCCCCATCCGGCTACGAGTTCGTCATGGCCGAGTTGGCTGGCCGCCTTGCTGGATACGCCTGCTACGGTTTGATCCCCGGCTCTGACGTGTCGCACGATCTCTACTGGATCGCGGTGCAACCGGAGCTGCACGGTCGCGGCATCGGCAACCTGCTGATGCGCCGGGTCGAGGCGGCGGTGCGCCAAGCCGGTGGCGACAAGCTCTACGCCGACACCTCATCGACGGAAAAATACGATGCCACCCGCGCGTTCTACATCTCCCAGGGCTTCCGCGAGGCGGCCATGCTGGCCGATTTCTACCGTGATGGGGACGGAAAAGTGATCTTCGAGAAGCGTCTTTGACCAATATGACGCGATGCTGCGGCATCCCGCCTCGTCCGATAGTGCGGGGTTGGTTTGCGTCGGCGGCAGTCGCATGTACCTCCGCGATCGGATAAGCTCATTGCTTCCGCCGAAGGCGCCACAGTGCCACGGGCGCAGTCTCAGAAAGTTGAAAAGCGCATGGATGCTCGGGCCCGGCCTGATGATGGTTACTCGCGTATCGTTCGGCTGGCGTCAGGGCCGCGCTTCTGCGTCGCTGAATTCGGTGCCAAGGACGGGTTGCCGGTTCTGGCTCTGCACGGCGCGCCGGCCTGCCGCCTCATGTTCGACGTGACGGACGATGCCGCGCGCGCCCTCGGCCTGCACATCATCGCCTTCGACCGGCCCGGATATGGTCACTCACCACTCGACTACGGCTACAGTCTCGCGCGGCGCACCGACACTTTCATCGAGTTGATCAACGCGCTCGGCCTCGACCGCTTCGTTCTGCTCGGTGTTTCAGGTGGTGGCCCCTATGCTGTCGCTCTCGCCGCGCGTCTGGGGTCGCGTGTCCGCGGTCTCGCCCTCGTATCGCCGCTCGGGCCGCTGGCGGACCTGCAGGAACGGGCGAAAGTGGACGCCGGTGGCAAGGACACCGGGATAGACCAAGTGCCTCTGAGTCTCGGCCATCGCGCCTTCTTCCTCGATCTGCCGCGCCATACTTGGCTGCTCAGGGTCAACGCCGAGATCGCCATGCGATCGTTCCGCGCCGCGCCGCGCTTCTTCGCGCACACGTTCTCGCATCTGCTGCCGGAATCCGACCGCAAAGTCGTCGCCGCCCCGGAGATCGAACGGTCCATCGTCGAAATGACGCTCGAGGCGACGCGGTCCGGCATCGGCGGCGGCATCGCCGACCTCGAAATCTATGGAAAGCCGTGGGACGTCGATTATGCGGCGATCACCGCGCCGACGCGGATCTGGCAGGGGCTCGACGACCATATCGTTCCGGCAGCGGCGGCGCTGGCCCTCGGCAACCTGATCCCGGGGGCGCGCGTTGAGCGTATCGAAGGCGCCGGTCACTTCTGGGTCTACGGGCAGGTCAGCTCCGTGCTCGCGGACATCAAGGACATGGCGGCGGATGTTCGAGCAGCCCCCGCTGCACCGGGCAGTTGACCGCGCACCCCCCGGTCGCCCGGTAGACACTCACCAGGATTTGCACGCCATGCCCGCCAAATACATTTCGCTCGTCGTGTTCGCGCTGCTGGTCGTGATGGCCTCGCAGGTCGGCGCCTCCTACATGCCGGGTCCGTGGTACGCCGCACTCGCCAAGCCCGCCTGGACGCCGCCGAACTGGCTGTTCCCCATTGCGTGGACCATTCTCTACGTGATGATCGCGTTGGCCGGGTGGTACGCGTGGCGCGCGAACGGTTTCGGCCTGCCGGTCATGCTCTGGGGTGGGCAATTGGGGCTCAATGCGCTGTGGTCGTATCTGATGTTCGGCCGCAACGACATCCAACTGGCGCTCGTCGACGTCGTGGCGCTGTGGATCGTGATCGCGGCGTTCATCATCACGGTTCGCGGCTCCAGCCGCGGTGCGGCGCTGCTCTTCGTGCCCTATCTCGCCTGGGTGTCGTTCGCCGCGGCTCTCAACTTCGAGGTCTGGCGGCTCAATGTTTGAGCACCAGGTACTGAAAGGCGATCATCGCGGCAAAGGCCAGCGTTATCGCGATGCCGACGCGCGATGGTGAGGCGTCCTTGTTCGCCTCGGGGATGATTTCTGAAAATACCATCCAGAACATTGCGCCCGCCGCAATGCCGAGCCCGATCGGCAGCACGGCCGCGAAACTCTCGACAAACAGATAGCTCGGCACCGCCATTAGCGGCTGCGGCAGGCTGGAGAAGATCGCCCACAGCGCCGCCTTCCAAACCGGCGTGCCGCGCGGCACCAGCACCAGGGCGATGGCCAGACCCTCGGGGATGTTGTGGATGGCGATGGCCGTCGAGATGAAACTTGCCAGCTCGGACGAACCACCGAACGAGACGCCGACACCGACGCCCTCGGCGAACGAGTGCGCCGTCATGACGCCGACGATGAGCAGCGCCTTGCGCGCGTTGATCCCCGTGAGGTCGGCGATCTCGAGCCCGTCATGATTGCGCACCAGCCGCTCGCCGACGAGGATGCCGGCGAGGCCGAGCAGCAGACCGATCAGCAGCCGCACGGGATCGAGTTCGAGCCCCTCGGAGATCAGCCCGTGACAGGCGGCGAGCATCAGGCCGGCGGCGGCGGCGTTGGCGAGCGCCATCCACAGCGCGCCGACGCGGCGCACGAACAGCAACGGCAGCGCGCCGAGGCCGGTGGCCAGCGCCGTGAGCATGGCGACGACGAACACCGTCAGCACAGGATGTGCGAGCAAGGTTTCGAGCAGCGGTACCCCCTCCGGGACGCGGGGAAGCACCCCGACGACATTTGCTCTGCAGATTAGAATAATTCTAACTAACGTCAACCGTCACGGCGCCGCGTCCCCGGATCATTTTCGGCCGACCCCGCCGCCGGTCGGCGTCTCGATGACGACCGTATCGCCGGGGGCAAGTTCGAACTCCGCGCAGCCGCCGAGCGCCTCGACCCGGCCGTCCGCGCGGCGAATGCTATTGCGGCCGAGCCCCCCCGCTGCGCCGCCGTCGAGGCCAGCATGCGCCACCTCGCGATACCCGGAAAGGATCGCCGCGCGCATGGGGGCGAGAAAGCGGATTTCGCGCCGCGTGCCATCGCCGCTCGAATAGAGTCCCTTGCCGCCGGAGCCGCGCCGGATCGCAAATCGCTCGAGCATAACCGGGTAGCGCAACTCGAGAATTTCGGGATCGGTCAGGCGTGTGTTGGTCATGTGGACGTGCACGCCTGCGGCGCCGTCGAAACCACCGCCCGTGCCGTCGTATCCGGCCGGCGAGCCCGAGCAGATCGTCTCGTAGTATTGCAGGCGGTCGTTGCCGAAGGTGAAGTTGTTCATGGTGCCCTGTGCGGTGCCGAGGCCACGCAGCGCCAGAAACAGCGCATTGGTCACCACCTGGCTGGTCTCGACGTTGCCGGCGACGACCGCCGCCGGATAGGTGGGCTTCAGCATCGAGCCGTCGGGCACGACGATGTCGAGCGGCTTCAGGCACCCAGCGTTCATCGGGATCGGTTCGTCGACCATGACGCGGAACACGTAGAGCACGGCGGCGCGTGTGACGGGCTCGGGGGCGTTGAAGTTGTCCGGCTGCATGGGGCTCGTGCCGGTGAAGTCGATGCGCGCCGTGCGCGCCGTCTTGTCGGCGGTTATGCGAACCTCGATCACCGCCCCCGTGTCGGTGACGAGACGGCAGGTCCCGTCGTTGAGGCGGGCGATCAGGCGGCGTACGCTTTCCTCGGCGTGGTCCTGAACGTGGCGCATATAGGCTTCGACCACCTCGAGCCCGAATTGGGCGACCATCTTGCGCAGTTCTTCCGCGCCACGCGCATTCGCTGCCACCTGCGCCTTCAGATCGGCGATGTTCTTGGCGGGCACCCGCGCGGGGTACTTTGCACCCGTCAGCCGTTCGAGTGTTTCGGCTTCGAGGAAGCGGCCCTCGCTGACCAGCACCGCGTTGTCGATGTAGACCCCTTCCTCGTCGATATGCGTCGCGCGCGGCGTCATGGAGCCGGGCGCCAGACCGCCGATGTCCTCGTGATGGCCGCGGCTCGCGACGTAGAAAAGCACGCGCGCCGCCGCGTCGTCGAACACCGGCGTCACGACGGTGATGTCGGGCAGGTGCGTGCCGCCGTTGTAGGGCGCGTTCAACATATACACGTCGCCGGGGCGCATGGTGCCGGCGCGTTCGCGGATGATGGCTTCGACGGAGCGGTCCATGGAGCCCAGGTGCACCGGCATGTGCGGCGCATTGGCGACCAGAGACCCGTGCGCGTCGAACACCGCGCAGGAGAAATCCAGCCGCTCCTTGATGTTCACCGATTGCGCGGTGTTGCGCAGGGCTTCGCCCATCTGCTCGGCGATGGACATGTAGAGATTGTTGAACACTTCGAGCAGGATCGGGTTGGCGTCCAGCGCCACCGCCTCGCGCTTCTGCGCGATGCTGCGAGTCATCACCAGATCGTCGCGCGCCGTCCGCGTGATCGTCCAGCCGGGTTCGACGACGATCGTCTGGTGCGGCTCGACGACGATTGCCGGCCCAGCGACGGCGCCGCCGACGCGCACGGTGTCACGCGCGATCACTGGGGCGTCGTGCCACCGGCCACCAGAGAAGATGCGGGTGAAGGCCGTCGCATGGTCCGCGTCCATGGACAAGTCCCCGGCGGGGCACGCGAGGGTCGGCGCGCCTCGTCCGTCGAGGCCAGCGATGCCGCCGCCCGTCGCCTCGACCTCGATCAGCGCTATCGTGATGGCTTTTTCAGGTGACACGAAGCCGAACTGCTGGCGATGGGTCGCCTCGAAATCGCGCCGCATCGCCAATGCCTCGCCTTGCGCGACCGGCAGCGCCACGTCCGAGCCCTCGTAGCGCAGATGCAGCCGCGTCGAGATCGCGATCGTCTCGTGTTCGACGCCCTGGTCGAGCAGCGCTTCGGTGACTTGCGATGCGAGCCGCCAGCCAAGCCCCTCGAGGTCGGCGAGCGCGGTATCGTCGAGACGTCGCTCGACCGTCTGCTGTCGGCTGGCGCGAAGGGGCGCGAGACCCATGCCGTAGGCCGACAGCAGTCCCGACAACGGGTGGATCAGAACTGTTTCCATGCCAAGGGCATCAGCGATGAGGCAGGCATGCTGACCGCCCGCCGAGCCGAAGCAGTTGAGCGCGTAGCGTGTGACGTCGTAGCCCCGCGCCACGGAGATTTTCTTGATCGCATTGGCCATGTTCTCGACCGCGATGCGCACCACGCCCTCGGCGGCCTGCTCGGCGGTCGTCCCGGCGCCCATCTCTGCCGCCAGCGCGGCGAATGCAGCGGCTACGGCATCGCGGTCGAGTGGCTCGTTCTGCTGCGGGCCGAACACGCGGGGGAAATGTTCGCCGGATAACTTGCCGAGCATGACATTGGCGTCGGTGACGGTCAGCGGTCCGCCGCGCCGGTAGCACATGGGGCCCGGGCTCGAACCCGCACTTTCCGGGCCGACCTTGAGCCGCGTGCCGTCGAACGAGGCGATCGACCCGCCGCCTGCCGCGACGGTGTGAATGCGCAGCATCGGCACGGTGAGCCGCACGCCGGCAACTTCCGTCTCGAACGTGCGCTCATAGTCGCCAGCGAAGTGGGAGACGTCGGTGGACGTGCCGCCCATGTCGAAGCCGATGACGCGGTCGAAGCCGGCGCGCCGCCCCGTCTCGGCCATCGCGACGATACCGCCGGCGGGACCTGAAAGGATCGCGTCACGGCCCTGGAAGAGCGATGCCGAGGTCAAGCCGCCCGAAGACGCCATGAACATCAGGCGCGGCGCACTGCGCGTTTCTCCGCACGGCGCGATCTCGGCCGCGATGCGGTCGATGTAGCGTCTGAGGATCGGGGTCAGGTAGGCGTCGGCAACGGTCGTATCGCCGCGCCCGACGATTTTGATCAGGGGCGACACCTCGTGACTGACAGAGACCTGCGCGAAGCCTGCCGCCCGCGCGATGGCGGCCGCACGCCGTTCGTGGGCGGGATGCGCATAGGCGTGCATCAACACGATGGCCGCCGCCGTCACACCGTTGCGGCGCGCCGCTGCCAGGTCGCGGGCGAGTGCGGCTTCGTCCAGCGCGCGCTCGATCGTCCCGTCGGAGCGGATGCGCTCGTCAGCGGCGACCACCGCGGCATAGAGCATCGAGGGTTTGACGATGCGCCGCGCGAAGATGTCTGGCCGCGCCTGATAGCCGATCTCCAGTTGGTCCTCGAGGCCGCGGGTGATGACGAGCACCGTCGGATCACCCTTGCGCTCCAACAGCGCGTTGGTGGCGACGGTGGTGCCCATTTTGATGTCCGATATGCGATCCGCCGGGATGGCGGCATCGGATGGTACGCCGAGAATGCGGCGGATGCCTTCGAGCGCCGCATCGGCATAGGCGCCGGGGTTCTCCGACAGCACCTTTTGCGCCACGATCTCACCCGTCGGCGAGCGCGCGACGATGTCGGTGAACGTGCCGCCGCGGTCGATCCAGAACTGCCACTTGCCGCTGCCGCCCGCCATCGCCGCCTCCGTGTCGCGCTCATGGTGAGCTACCGGCGCGGCGAGGAAGCGTCAACGCATTGCGTTCGGCAGATGCGGACGCGCAAGCGTCCGGACGAGCGGCATCGCCCGGACGCAAGCTACGTCATGACTACGAGATCCCGAAAAACACCAGGACGGCTCGCATATCAGGTCGCGATGCCAGGTCGCGATGCCAGCTCAGTCCGCGGTGCTGGAAAGGTGCGATGGCGTAAATTGGCCGACGACGGCCGCGTCGGCTCGGGCAGCCGACGACCAGATCGAAAAAGCGGCGGCAGCACAGATTGCGATGAGCAAGGTCCTCATAGTTGCCTCCCTCTTCATGTACGACGCTTACGAAAGCCTCGGTCGGCGCTCTCCGGCACCTTTGCGCGGGCCCATTCCGGTACCCGCCCTGCAGGAGACTTCGCCGCGTTCGCCGTGCAGCTAAGACCCCACTTTTGTTGAATGTGCGCTGACTGCGACAAAGCGTCAACGCAATGTTGACGTAACAACTTTCACGTTTTCGAGGCTGTGGACAACCCGTTCGCACGGGCAATATTTCTGTTGCGATGCGACAATCATATCGACGGGGCGACGCAATACTGCGACGGAGCGTCATCCGAAATCTGTCGCGGGCTGGAGTTCGATCAACTAATCTCGATGGCATGTTCTGGAAACGTCTCACGTCGTGGCTGAGGAGCGCCCCAGCAGGAATTGGAGGCAGATCGACGCTTGCGAGCGTTGCCGCCTCCTTCGGCATCGGGCCTGACAATTGCAGCAGCGAAGCCCAGCACCGCACCGCGTTCACCATCGCGTTCGTGGCCCTGGCGGCCAAGATGGCGAAGGCCGACGGTGTGGCCGTGATCGCGGAAACCAACGCCTTCGAGCGCTGGTTTCATGTCCCGGAAGATCAGCGCGAAGCCGTCCGGCGCGTGTTCGATTTGGCCAAGCGCGATGTCGCCGGATACGAGTCCTATGCGGAGCAGATTGCCGGGCTGCTGGTCAACGAGCCGGACCTGAAGCGCGACGTATTCGAGTGCCTGTTTCATGTCGCCTCGGCCGATGGCGTTCTGCACGAGGCCGAAGAGCGCTTCCTCGTCCGCGTCGCCCGGATACTCGGCATCCCCGACGAGATTTACGTCGATGTCCGCCACATGTTCGTGGTCGACGATGACGACCCATACACCGTGCTCGGCGTGCCGCGCGACATCTCCGACGCCGATCTCAAAACCCGCTATCGCCGTCTTGCTATGGACAACCACTCCGACCGGCTGGCGGCCCACGGCGTGCCGCGCGAGTTCCAGATTGTCGCCGACCGTAAGTTGGCGGCGATCAACGATGCCTATGACCGGATCGTGAAATCGCGCCAGCGCCAGTCCGCCGGAAACGACACGTGATCAAAGCCACCGATAGCCGGCTCGCGGCGCGACTGTACCCCTCGCCCAACTTCGAGCAGCGAGCCGGCGGGCGGCAGCCCGATCTTCTGCTGCTGCACTACACGGGCATGGCGTCGGCGGCGAAGGCGATCGACTGGCTGGCGCGCCCGGAGAGCAAGGTTTCGTGCCATTACGTCGTCGCCGAGAATGGCGACATCACGCAGATGGTGGCCGAGAGTGCGCGCGCCTGGCACGCGGGCAAGTCGTATTGGGCCGGAGAGACCGACATCAACTCCTGCTCCATCGGCATCGAGATCCAGAACCCCGGGCACGCCTGCGGCTATGATGCGTTCCCGGAGGCTCAGATCGATGCGGTGCTGCGGCTTTCAGCCGATATTGTGGCCCGGCGTTTCATTCCGCCCGCGCGCGTGTTGGCGCATTCCGATGTCGCGCCGGCGCGCAAGATCGACCCCGGCGAAAAGTTTCCGTGGCGGCGGCTGGCGGAGGCGGGGATCGGCGTCTGGGTCGAGCCGGACGAGGTCGATCCATCCGACAGCGGCTTCGTGGTGGGGGCGCGGCACGAGCGGATCGCCGACGCCCAGCACCTGCTGCGACGCTACGGCTACGGCGTCGACGTGACGGGCGTTCTCGACACGGAAACCGCGTTCGTGATCCGCGCCTTCCAACTGCACTGGCGCACCGCGCGCGTCGACAGCCGCCTGGACGCCTCGACGCTGGCGACCATCCGGCGCTTGGTCGAGAGTGCCACGCCGCCGCTCACGAGTTGATCCGCTGCGATCTCGATTTCGCGTCACTACGCGCCGCATCGGCCGCCGCGCGCCGCATCAACTCGCCGACGAGATCGCGCACCCGCACAGGTTTCGCCTCGATGAACGGCAGC
>JBKBNR010000001.1:15093-39720 GCA_046295315.1 Hyphomicrobiaceae bacterium | reverse complement strand
CCTGGGCGGCGCCGATCGGGCGGCGGACGGGGGATTCGTCTTCGCCGTCGCGCCGGGGGGCGATCTGACCCTGGACGCCGAGGGGGCGCCCGTCGGGCGGTTCCTGGGGGAGGTGAGCTTTCAGGCGCACGGCGGCATGCTGGCGGTGCGGCTGGCGCTGGTCGATGCGGATTGGACGTTGATCGCGGCGGCGCTGCTCGGTGCGCTGGTCGCCCACGTCGCCGATCTCGCGGCGCGGTGGCCGCGCGGTTTCGTGGGGTCAGACGCCGACATTGGTCAACGCAAACTGTAAAACCAGCGTGACGTAATTGCGCTTCCATGCTAGAGCTTCAGGATGGGTGAAACGTCGAAACATCTCAGCGTGATCCTGGCGAGGCCGCGAGGCTTTTGCGCCGGTGTGGTGCGCGCCGTCGACATCGTCGAGCGCGCGCTCGAACTGCACGGCTCGCCGGTCTATGTGCGACATCACATCGTGCACAACGAGACCGTGGTCGGCTGGCTGGTCGACAAGGGCGCGGTCTTCGTCGACGAGGTCGAGCAGATTCCCGAGGGCGCTGTGACCATCTTCAGCGCGCATGGTGTTTCACGATCCGTCGAGGCGGACGCCCGCCAGCGCAATCTCGATGTCATCGACGCCACATGTCCGCTGGTGCGCCGTGTCCACAAGGAGGGCCAGCGTTACGCGGCACTCGGCTACGACGTGGTGCTCGTCGGCCATGCGGGCCATGCCGAGGTCGAGGGTACGCGGGGCCAGATCGATGGCCGGCTGCATGTCATCGGGTCGATTGCCGAGGTCGCGGACATCGAAGTTTCCAATCCTGAGCGCGTCGCCTACGTCACGCAGACGACGCTCAGCGTGCTCGATACACAAGAGATCATTGCGGCGTTGCGGCGTCGCTTCCCCGCCATCCAGGGGCCCGATACGCGCGACATCTGCTACGCGACGCAGAACCGGCAGAAGGCCGTTATTGCGCTCGCCACGCGCGCAGATTTCATCATCGTCGTCGGCTCTCCGAACAGCTCCAACACGCAGCGGCTGCGCGAGATCGGCGAACGCGAAGGCGTGCCGACGCGCCTCGTCGCCCAGGCGAGCGAGATCGATCCGGCTTGGCTGGACGGCGTCGAAACCGTCGGCGTGGCGGCCGGCGCTTCGGCTCCCGAGCACTTGGTCGAAGGCGTCGTCGCGCATCTCGCGACGCTACGGGAAACGACCGTCGGCGTGCTCGACGGCATCGAGGAAAAGGTTTTCTTCCGTCTGCCCGACCGGCTGACATCGCCGGCGCGCGTCGAGCCGCTGGCGGAAGAAGCAGAGTATTCGCCCGCCTTTCGTTGAGGCGCGTTGCGGAATCGCGAGTTGACGTTGCTTTCGCCGCGATGGCGGAGCGACGGGCGGGGCGGGCGTGAACCGATGTGGCATCGGTGAGCGGTGGACGGCGTTGCGGGGCGCAGAGGAACGCACGATGAAGCCTGTATTTCCGTTCTCCGCGATCGTGGGTCAGGACGAGATGCGACAGGCGCTGCTGGTCGCCGCCGTCGATCCGACCGTCGGCGGCGTGTTGGTGTTCGGCGACCGAGGCACCGGAAAGTCGACCGCCATCCGCTCGCTCGCGAGCCTGCTGCCGGCGATCGAGACGCTCGCGGGCTGCCGGTTCAACTGTGCCCCGGGCGAGGCGAGTGTCGGCGCGCAATCCTGCCCCGACTGCACCGCAAAGGGGCATGCAACACGCGAAATGCGCGCGGTCGCCGTCGTCGATCTGCCGCTCGGCGCGACGGAGGATCGCATCGTCGGCGCGCTCGATCTCGAACGTGCCCTGACGCGCGGCGAAAAGGTGTTCGAGCCGGGTTTGCTCGCCCGTGCCCATCGCGGCTTTCTCTACATCGACGAAGTCAATCTGCTCGAGGATCATCTGGTCGACCTGCTGCTCGACGTTTCGGCTTCGGGCGAGAACGTCGTCGAGCGCGAGGGGCTCAGCATCCGCCATCCGTCGCGCTTCGTGCTTGTCGGCAGCGGCAATCCGGAAGAGGGCGATCTGCGGCCGCAGTTGCTCGACCGCTTCGGTCTCTCCGTCGAGGTGCGCACGCCGACCGACGTCGCAACGCGCGTCGAGGTGGTGCGCCGTCGCGACGCGTTCGAGCGTGATCCTGCAGCGTTCGTGGAACGCTGGCGAACGGCTGACGAGGCGGTGCGCGATCAGATCCTCGCGGCGCGCGAGCGCATTCGCCGGCTCGACGTCGCGGACGTGATACTTCAGCACGCGGCGGCGCTGTGTATCGCGCTCGGTACGGACGGCATGCGTGGCGAATTGACGTTGCTGCGCACAGCCCGCGCGCTCGCCGCACTCGATGGCGCCGACGAGGTGCAGCATGCGCACTTGAAGCAATCGGCAACGATGGCGCTGCGTCATCGTCTGCGGCGCGATCCGCTGGACGAAACGGGCTCGACGGTTCGCGTCGAGCGGGCACTTGCCGAGCTCTATGCGCCGCGTCTCGAGAGATTGACGGGATGAGCGGGGAAGCAGCCGCGCCCGTCGAAGCCGCCGGCGCAGACATCAAGGCAGATATCGGTGCCGATGACCCTTGGGGCGAAGCGCGACGGGTCGCGATGCTGATGGCGGTCGATCCCGTTGGACTTGCCGGGGCCGTGGTGCGCTGCCGTCCCGGCGAGGCGACCGCAGCTTGGCTCGGTGTCCTCTCGAAATTCATGCCGCCCGTGGCTTCAGTTCGCTACGTCCCCCGCCATATCGACGACGAACGACTGCTCGGCGGTCTCGATCTGGCGGCGACGCTCGCCGCCGGGCGGCCGTGCTTTTCGCGCGGACTGCTGGCCGAGGCGGATGGCGGGATCGTCGTTTTCACCGGTGCCGAGCGTATGGAACGCGGCCTCGCCGCGCGCATCGCTTGTGTGATCGACAAGGGGCAGGTGGAGGCGGCGGCCGGAGCGGCAGGCGGCGGCTGGGCGAGCCGCTTTCTCACCATAGCGATCGACGAACATGACGACAGCGACGACGACCGTGTGCCGATCGCGTTGAGCGACCGGGTTGCGTTCGTCGTGCAACTCGGCCGCGTGCGCGGAATGCCGGGCGGCGACGATGTAGCGGACGAGGCGGATCGGTCGCGCGTCGAGGCGGCGCGCCGCGGCTTGGCTCACGTCACGATCGGCGACGAACATCTGGCAAGGCTGTGCGGTGCGGCGCTGATACTTGGGGTGGAATCGTTGCGGGCGCCATTCTTTGCCGCGCGTGCCGCAATCGCAGCGGCGGCGCTCGATGGCCGCGCCGAGGTCGCGAGCGAGGACATCGAACTTGCCGCCCGATGGGTTCTGGCGCCGAGGGTGACACGAATTCCCGAGCCATCGAGCAATGAGCAGCAGCCAACGGCCGAACCGCCGCCGGAGCCGCAGTCGCCTTCGGATAGCGAGGGGGATGGCGAGCCGCAGGACAAGGGGCAACTCGACGATCTGATGATCGCGGCGGTGATGGCCAGTCTGCCGAAAGGGTTGCTCGATGCCGCCGCCGCCCACGCGGCGGCAGTCCGCAAGGCCGCGCCTGTGCAGGGCCGCGTCGGTGCGGTCCAGCGCACCAAGCATCGCGGCCGTCCGGTCGGCGCGCGCCGCGGCCAGCCGCGAGGCGGCGCGCGGATAGCCCTGCTCGCGACGCTGCGGGCGGCAGCGCCGTGGCAGACCCTTCGCAAGGGCGCTCGTCACGCCGGCGGCACGGGCAGCACGCCGGGGGCGCGGCGCATCGAGGTGCGGGCCGAGGACCTGCACATCAAGCGGTTCAAGGCGCACACGCCGACGTGCACCGTTTTCCTCGTCGATGCGTCGGGGTCGAATGCGCTCAATCGCTTGGCCGAAGCCAAGGGTGCGGTCGAGTTGCTGCTGGCGGAATGCTACACGCGGCGCGATCGTGTCGCGCTCGTCGCCTTTCGCGGTCAGCGCGCCGAAGTTCTGCTGCCGCCGACGCATGCGCTGGCCCGCGCCAAACGTTCGCTCGCTCATCTGCCCGGTGGTGGCGGCACGCCCTTGGCGTCCGGGCTCGATGCCGGGTTGGCGCTTGCCGTCGATCTGCAACGGCGGGGCGAGCGCCCGACCCTGGTTCTGCTGACGGACGGACGCGCCAACGTCTCGCGTGATGGCCGCGGCGGGCGCGCCGGCGCTACGGAGCAGGCGCGCCATTCGGCAGCGCAGATTCGGCGCGCCGGGATCGCGGCCGTGCTCATCGACACCTCGACGCAGCCGAGGGCCGAAGCCGAGGCGATCGCCAGGGATCTCGGCGCGACGTATATTCCGTTGCCCTACGCCAGCGCGCGCGGGTTGGCCGATACCATTCTTGCCGCGACGGCCTGACCGGCGTCGCGACGGCCACGGTCGCCGCGCAGCAAACCTCGAACGACGGCGCCGGACAGAGCATGCGGCTGAACTGGGACAATGACGGATGCGACTGGCCGAATCGCCCTGCGAGCCGCTTCGTCGAAGCTGCCGGCTTCACCTGGCATGTGCAGCGGCAAGGCCAGGGGCCGAAGCTGCTGCTGCTGCACGGCACCGGCGCATCGACACATTCTTTCGCCGACCTGCTGCCTCTGCTCGCCGTGACATTCGACGTGCTGGCGCCCGATCTGCCGGGTCATGCCTTCACTGGCACCGCTCGCCGGGTCGACACGTCGCTCGCCGGAATGGCAGATGCGTTGGCGCACCTGCTGCGCGTCGAATGCTTCGCGCCCGACATCGTGGTTGGTCATTCGGCAGGCGCGGCGGTGCTGGCGCGGATGTGCCTCGCGGGTTCCATTTCGCCCCGGCTGTTCATCAGCCTCAACGGCGCGCTGCTACCCTTTCGCGGAGTGGCGGGCCGCATCTTCTCGCCGCTGGCCAAGATGCTGGTGCGCGCGCCACTGGTGCCGGTGCTGGTGGCGCGGCGCGCATCTGACAGGGCGGCCGTGGCGCGTTTGCTGGAAGGCACAGGATCGCGCATCCCATCGCGCCAGATCGACATCTACGCTCGACTGTTCGCCAACCGCGCGCATGTCGCCGCGACCCTCGACATGATGGCGCAGTGGGACCTCGAGTCACTGGAACGGGACCTGCCGCGCCTTGCGGTGCCGCTGGTCCTGGTTGCCGCCGGCGATGACGACGCGGTCAAGCCAGCCACGGCCTTCGCCGTCGAGAGAATGGTCCGCGGGGCCCGGGTCGCCTATCTGCGCGGCGTCGGGCATCTGGCGCACGAGGAGCAGCCGAAGTTGATCGCGGACCTCATCGGCGAGGAGGCGCGGTCGCTTGGAATTTTTGGGGAGATCGCGAGGCCGGATCGTTGATTCAGCGCTTGCCTGTTTGAGATTGACAGTATTTACTGTCATCTCATGTTGACACGCAATCCAGACACGCGGTTCGAGACGTCTCCATCGGGGCCGCGGCCGCACGCCGTCGTCATCGGCAGCGGTTTCGGTGGTCTTGCCGCCGCTGTTCGGCTCGGTGCGAAAGGCTACAGGGTTACGGTTGTGGAGCGTCGCGATCAGCCGGGTGGGCGCGCTGCGGTATTCCGCCAGGACGGTTTCACGTTCGACGCCGGCCCGACGATCATCACGGCGCCGTTCTTGCTCGAAGAACTATGGACACTCGCTGGTCGCCGCATGTCCGACGACGTGACGTTGGTGCCGCTGTCGCCCTTCTATCGCATCCGCTTCGACGATGGCGAGATCTTCGAGTGCTCCGGCGACGCGGAAGCGATGCGGCGCGAAGTAGCGCGGCTCTCGCCCTCGGATGTCGACGGCTACGAGCGCTTCATGCGCGCCTCCGAGGACATCTACAGAATCGGCTTCGAGCAGCTCGGCGCAGTACCGTTCGACAATCTGTTCGAGATGGCCAAGCTGCTGCCGCAACTCATCAGGCTTGAGAGCTACCGCACGATCTATGGCCTCGCCGCCAAGCATGTGCGCGACGAGCGGCTGCGCGTGGTGCTGAGCTTTCATCCGCTGTTCGTCGGCGGCAATCCCTTCAGCGTCACGTCGATCTACGGGCTCATCTCGCACCTCGAGCGCAAGTGGGGCGTGCATTTCGTGATGGGCGGCACTGGCCGCCTCGTCGACGGATTGTGCGATCTCATCGAGGATCAGGGCAATGTGATCCGTTACGGCGCCGAGGTGTCGGAGATCATGACAGAGAACCGCGTCGCCAAGGGTGTGCGCCTCGCCAGCGGCGAACTGATCGCGGCTGGTGTCGTTGTTTCGAACGCCGATGCCGCCTGGACCTACAAGCACCTGCTGCGCAACACGCGGCGGCGCTGGTGGAGCGACCGACGGGTCGACGCGTCGCGCTATTCGATGAGCCTGTTCGTCTGGTACTTCGGCACCAACCGTCGTTACGAGGACGTACCGCACCACACCATCCTTCTTGGACCGCGCTACAAGGGACTGCTGTCCGACATCTTCGGCCGCAAAATCCTCGCCGACGATTTCAGCCTCTATCTGCACCGCCCAACCGCCACCGATACCAGTCTCGCGCCGCAGGGATGCGACACGTTCTATGTGCTGTCGCCGGTTCCCCATCTCGATGGCGACGTCGATTGGCCGGCGATGTCGGAGACGTACCGTCAGCGCATTTCTGATCATCTCCAGGCGACGATGCTGCCGGGGCTCAGCGAAGCGATCGTTTCGTCGCGCGTCGTGACGCCCGAGTATTTCCGCGACGAACTGCTGTCCTACAAGGGCGCGGCGTTCGGCATGGAGCCGCTGCTCACGCAGAGCGCGTGGTTCCGCCCGCACAACAGGAGCGAGGACATCGCGCGGCTTTATCTCGTCGGCGCGGGTACGCATCCGGGCGCTGGCGTTCCGGGCGTGCTGTCGTCCGCTCGCATACTCGACAAGGTGGTGCCCGATGCCGCAGCTCTGGTCTGAAGCCGAGCCGACAACCATCTCCGACATGGCGGCATGCCGCGCGTTGCTGCGCCACGGCTCCAAAACCTTCTTCGCCGCCTCCTATCTGTTGCCCAAGCGTGTGCGCGAGCCGGCGTCCGCTCTCTACGCCTTCTGCCGTCTCGCCGACGACGCGGTCGATCTCGGCGGCGATCCGGTCATCGTCATCGCGGATCTGCGCCGCCGGCTCGATCTGGCATATACCGGCCGACCGGCGGCATGCCCCGCTGATCGCGCATTCGCCGCGACGGTTTACAAGTACGGCGTGCCGCGCCAGATCCCCGAAGCGCTGATCGAAGGCTTCGAGTGGGATTTCGAGAGTCGCCGGTATGAAACACTGAGCGAGCTCGAAGCGTATGCGGCGCGTGTCGCCGGCACGGTCGGCACGATGATGGCGATCGTGATGGGCGTGCGCAGCGCAGCCGCTTTGGCGCGGGCCTGCGATCTCGGTATCGCGATGCAGCTGACCAATATCGCACGCGATGTCGGTGAGGACGCGCGGTCGGGCCGTCTCTATCTGCCGCGCTCGTGGATGCGCGAGGCGGGATTGGACCCCGATGCCTGGCTCGCCGCGCCACGCTTCGATGAGCGTCTGGCGCTGGTGGTCGAGCGGCTGCTCGATCAAGCGGATCGGCTGTACACCCGTTCCCAACATGGCATCGCGATGTTGCCGGGCGACTGCCGCGCAGGGATTCGCGCTGCCGGGTTGCTCTATTCCGATATCGGCCGTGAGGTCCGCAAGGCGAATTACGATTCCGTGTCGCGCCGCGCTGTCGTGGCAACGCCGCGCAAGCTCGTGCTTCTGGCGCGTGCCTATGCGACCCCGACACGCGCCGACAGTTCATCGGAATGGAGCGCCATCGAGGCCGCGCGCTTTCTCATCGAGCCGGCCGCCGGCACACATGTGCCGGGTCACGTCGGGTTCAGCGATGTGCCCTGGTGGAACCTTCATGCGCGATGGGTGCGCGTGATCGAGATCTTCGAACGGCTCGAACGGCACGAGCGCATGCTTGCAAGCCAAGGGCCGCTGAGGACTTCGGACGACGGGGACTATGCGGCTCTGAGCGCTGGTGGCGGCGCCCGGGCCTGAACCGAATGGGCCGATGTGCGGCCATAATGGGATGACGGAGGTACTTGCGATGTACATTGAATCCGACCCGCCCCGCCTGCCGTTGCGCGCGTTGCTCGACAAAGCGGCGACGCCAGATGCCCTGCGCAAACTCGATCGCCGCGACCTGCCGCAGCTGGCCGATGAACTGCGCGCCGAAACGATCGATGCGGTGTCGGTGACCGGCGGACACTTGGGTGCCGGGCTCGGTGTCGTCGAATTGACGGTGGCTTTGCACTACGTCTTCGATACGCCGAAGGACCGGCTGATCTGGGACGTAGGGCATCAAGCGTATCCGCACAAGATACTTACCGGACGCCGCGATCGTATCAGGACCTTGCGTCAGGGGGGCGGACTGTCGGGCTTCACCAAGCGCGCCGAGAGCGAGTACGATCCGTTCGGCGCGGCGCACTCGTCGACGTCGATTTCCGCTGGCCTCGGCATGGCCGTCGCCCGCGATCTCAAGGGCGACACACGCAATGTCGTGGCGGTGATCGGCGACGGTTCGATGTCGGCGGGCATGGCCTACGAGGCCATGAACAACGCCGGCGCGCGCGATGCCCGCCTCATCGTCGTGCTCAACGACAACGACATGTCGATCGCGCCGCCGACCGGCGCGCTGTCGAAATATCTGACGCGTATCGCTTCCGGTTCGACATATCTCAATCTGCGCGACCGCGCGAAGAAGCTCGTTCGCCATCTGCCGAAGCGCTGGGAGCGCCGGGCCGCGCGGATCGAGGAGATGTCGCGGACGTATTGGTCGGGCGGGTTCTGGTTCGAGGAACTCGGCTTCTACTATATCGGACCCATCGACGGGCACGACCTCGAGCAGTTGGTTCCCGTTCTGGAGAACGCGCGTGACGCCGACCAGGCGCCGATTCTCCTGCACGTCATCACCAAGAAGGGCAAGGGGTACGCGCCCGCCGAGGCCGCCAAGGACAAGTATCATGGCGTCGCACCGTTCGACGTCGTAACCGGCGCGCAGTCGAAGCCGAAGGCCTCGGCGCCGAGCTACACGCGCGTGTTCGCCGACAGTCTCGTCGCCGAAGCGCAAAGCGACGACCGCGTCGTCGCGATAACCGCCGCGATGCCCGAAGGCACGGGGCTCGATATCTTTGCGCGCCACTTCCCCGATCGGATGTTCGACGTCGGCATCGCCGAGCAGCATGCCGTCACCTTCGCAGCGGGGCTCGCAACGGAAGGCATGAAGCCGTTTGCTGCCATCTATTCTACATTCCTGCAACGCGGTTACGACCAGGTCGTCCACGACGTCGCGATACAGCGCCTGCCGGTGCGTTTCGCCATCGACCGGGCCGGCCTCGTCGGCGCCGATGGGCCAACGCACGCCGGCAGTTTCGATCTGGCGTATCTCGGCTGCCTGCCGGGGTTCGTCATCATGGCGGCGGCGGACGAGGCGGAACTCGTGCACATGGTGGCGACGGCGGCGGCGATCGACGATCGTCCTAGCGCGTTCCGCTATCCGCGCGGCGATGGCACCGGCGTCGCACTGCCGGAGCGCGGGCAAGTGCTCGAAATCGGCAAAGGCCGCGTACTGCGGGAAGGCACCAGGATAGCGCTGCTGTCGCTCGGCACCCGTCTTGCCGAGGCGCTGGCGGCGGCCGACGCGCTTGCCAAGCTCGGCCTCTCGACGACGGTCGCGGACGCTCGCTTCATGAAGCCGCTCGATGCCGATCTGATCGACCGTCTCGCCAAGGAGCACGAGGTCTTCATCACCATCGAGGAGGGCTCGATCGGCGGCTTCGGCAGTCATGTGCTGCAACACCTGGCAGCGACGGGGGGGCTAGACCGCGGGCTCAAAGTGCGCTCCCTGGTGCTGCCCGACACGTTCATCGATCATGACAAGCCGCAGCGCATGTACGAAGCCGCGGGATTGAACAGCAGCGGCATCGTGCGCGCGGCCTTGGGTGCGCTGGCGCTCGACGAAGGCAGGGCACTGGCGAGCCTGCGCGCTTGAGGCACCGACTGTGACGATGCGCTATGCCGACGCCACGTTGTCGTACGGCCTCATCGAGATGCTGCTGGTTTTCGGTGTCGTGCTCGCCTTCGCGGTCTGGGAGCTCGTGTCGGTGCGCCGGTCGATGAAGGCCGACAAAGCGCGCCAACGAGACGAGCGCTCGCGCGATGGCGAACCACCGAAGCCTTCGCCATGACGAGACCTGCCGAACGCGATCGGGAGCGACAACATGGATCTAGGTGCGGGGGCTTTCTTCGAACTCGGCATCGTCGCCGCATTCGTGATCGGCTGGATCATCCTCGAGCGCTATGCCCGATATCTCGACGCCAAGTTCAAGGCGGAGAAGAAGGCGCTCGAGGAAAAGTCCGCTCGGGAGACTGCCGGCGACGAGCCATGAGCGGGCGCGGCCGCTGACGCTGCGTCTGTTGGCGCTCAATCACCGCGCCCGCCGGGGCATACGGAACGGCAACATGGCCTGCACGACGGGCCATCTGAACCGGTCGAGATCGAGGCTTTCGTGGAACGACATCAGGCGTCGCCCGCCGATGGTCGTCTCGACCAGCGAGCGGTTGTAGAAGGGTGTGTCCTCCAGCGTTGCGCGGACGCGCGGCGCGGAGCCTGGGTCGCATGCGGTCGAACGCGGAACCCGCCATAGTGTGTTCGGCAGCGGCGCGACCGGCGGCGGCGCGAAGCGTTCGATGGCGCCCGTCTTGTCGATGGCGAGGCCAAGCGGCGCCACACCCGGGCCATCGCGGCGTTCCGTCGGATCGTAGAGAATGACGCTACTGCCGCTCCCCGTCGCGGCCCGCGACCAGTCCCATCTGCGGAATGCACTTTCGATCGGCTCGACGCCGATATTGTGATCGAAGTAGGCGTCTCCGGACCAGCGCAAGGCCGGGCTCTGCAACTCGACTTCGACGCGACTGCTGGGCGCGATCGGCCGCCAGTGATGCCGGGCGTTGCTGTCGAGCGCGAAGGGCTCGCGCACCAGTGTCTCAGGAAACAAGCGGATGCGACCGGTGACGCGCGAGGGCAGCGGGACGGTGATCTCGCAGAGGTCGATGGTCAGTCCTTCGCCATCCCAGGTCAGACTGCTCGGACCAACGACAAAGTTCGTGCGTGTGCGCTGCAGAGCGCTGCGGCCGCGCTCTGTCATACACCAGCGGTTGCCACCGCGCCCATAGAGCGCAACGTTGATCGCGACGTGGTTATCGGGTTCGACCGAAGCGTTGCGCCGCGCGAACGCGTAGTACGGAGAGAAGACGCTGCCGACGAAGGCAATAACGACGAATGAGTGAGCGCCGTCGTCGCTCATCGCATCGACATACCACCATGCATATCCGTTGCGCGCTACCGGCGTCGAGAAGTCCGGTCCGCCATCAGCCGCCGCGCTGCGATGCGCCCCGAGAGCGCCGCCATCGGTACTCCCGCGCCGGGATGCACGCTGCCCCCCGCCAGATAGAGGCCCTTGGTGCGCGTCACCGCCGAAGGACGGCTGAACGAGGCCTGCCACCCGTGCGCCGCCTGCCCGTACAATGCCCCGCCCGTCGCCGGATAGGCGCTGTTGAATTCGTGCGGCGTCAGCGTCACCGTCGCCGCTGTTATCCGATCGATCGACAGGCCGGCCTGCTTCATCAGTTCGAATGTGCGCGTCTCGCATAGCTCGAATTCCTTGGTGTCTTTGGCCGGACGGTCGCCATAGGCGGGTGCGTTGACGAGGCAGAGCAGCCGCTCGTCAGCCCCTTCTGCCAGCGGTGACGAGGTGTCTCTGTCCTGAGCGCAAACGTAGACCGTCGGTGCGGAGGGCATCCGGCGGTGCTTGAAGATGTCGTCGAACTCGCGAGCGTAGTCGGGGGAGAAAAAGACGTTGTGGCGCGACAGCGGGAAGCCGTTGGTGCGAGCGACAATCGACCACGTCATGGCCGACAGCGAGCGGGTGGATGGCGATATCGACGGCACCGAGCGGCGAACATCGTCGCCGAGCATCCCGGCACCGATGGCAGCGGCGTCGCCGTTGAAGATCGCCGCGGAGACATCGAGCGTTTCACCGCCGTCGAGCACGACGGCGGATGCCTGGCCAGCGCGCACCACGATCCGCGCGACACCTTCGCCATACCGGAAGCGAGCGCCGCGCGCCGTGGCCAGGCGCTCGATGCTGCTGGCCAGAACATGCATGCCGCCATCGATACTCCACACTCCGGCCTGCTCGACATACGCGATCAGCATAAGCGTCGCGGGCGCAAGGAAAGGCGATGAGCCGTTGTAGGTGGCATAGCGGCCGAACAACTGGCGAAGCCGGGGATCGCGGAAATGTTGACCGAGCGCTTGCCACATGGTCGAGAACGGTGAGATGCGCCAGAGGTCGCCCAGGCCGGAGATGCCAGCACCGCGGGCGAGCGATATCGGCGTCGGCTGTTCGGAGCGGATGAAGGGGCCTTCGAGCGTTCGATAGATGGCCGCGGCGCGCGACGAGAACTCGCGAAAGCCGCGTGCTTCGCCGGGGCCGGCGAAATGGGCGATCGCGTCGGTGGATCTTTCGATGTCGGCAAAGAGATCGAGACGCGAGCCATCGGGCCACGCGTGGCGCGCCAGGAGGTCGAGCGGTGATACCCCGACTTCGCGCTCGAACGCGGTGCCGGCATCGGCAAACAGCGACTCGAAAACCCACTTCATGGTGAAGACGGTCGGGCCCGCATCGAGGCGATGCGCGGCGATTTCGAGGGGGCGCAGCTTGCCACCCGCGGATGCCGCGCGCTCGATCACCACGACGTCGACGCCCTGCGCGGCGAGGTCGAGTGCGGCGGCGAGGCCCCCGATCCCTGCCCCGATGACGGCAACGGGCTTTTCCCGCACGACGCACCTCTCGGGTGAATTGCATTGAACAGGCGACGCATGGCGACTATACTAGGTTACAGATAAAATTGACTACTAAAATGTACACAATGGTAGCGAGGCTGGTATGGACGGCACGTCTCGGGTCGAACGGGCAATCGAAACAGCCTTGGACATGGCGGGGGGGCGCGGGGCACCGCCGCAACTGGCAGCGGCGATGCGCTACGCCGTATTCCCCGGTGGCGCGCGCGTTCGCCCGCGCCTCTGTCTTGCCGTGGCTCAGGCCAACGGAGACAGCGATCCGGGGGCAACGGACGCGATGGCCACGGCCATCGAGCTGATGCATTGCGCGTCCTTGATCCACGACGATCTCCCCTGCTTCGACAACGCCGACATGCGCCGCGGCAAGGCAGCGGTGCACAAGGTGTTCGGCGAGCCGCTGGCGGTGCTTGCAGGCGATGCCCTCATCGTCTTGTCCTTCGATGTGCTGGCACGCGGACTGGTGCAAGAGCCCTCGCGGCTCGCGTCGCTGCTGATGGTGCTCGCGCGTTCGACCGGTATGCCGACGGGGATCGTCGCGGGCCAGGCGTGGGAATGCGAAGCGGAGGTTCCACTGTCGTCGTATCACCGGCAGAAAACCGGCTCGCTGTTCGTCGCAGCGACGCTCGGCGGTGCGCTGGCGGCAGGCGCCGAGGCCGAGCCGTGGCGCCGGCTCGGCGAATGCATCGGTGAGGCCTATCAGGTCGCCGACGACATCAAGGATATGGTCTGCGATGCCGAGACGATGGGCAAGCCGTCCGGGCAGGACGCGTTGCATCGCAGGCCGAATGCGATCGGCACATTCGGCGTTCGCGGCGCGGTGGATCGACTCGAAGGGTTGCTCGCGGAAGCAGTGAAATCGATTCCCCGTTGCGCCGGTCAATCGGAACTCAAGAGCATCATCATGGCGCAAGCCGCGAGGCTTGTTCCGAAGGATCTGGCGACGGCCGCGGCCTAGCCGCGCCCCGCATGCGTGGCTCCACACGCAGCTGGACTTGGCACTCCGCCCGCCGCGAAATTGATGGAAGCTGGAGATCGCCTCAGCATGTCAGGCCTCGTCGATCGATGGCTCACCTTTCGTGACAAACTGTTGACCAGTCCGGCATTCATCGAGCGCGCCGCCGCCTCGCCACTCATGCGCCCGATTGCGCGCCGTCAGGCCCGATCCCTGTTCGATATGTGTGCCGGTTTCGTCTATTCGCAGGTGCTGCTGGCGAGCGTGCGCGTTGGCCTGATCGACGCCGTGCGGGAGTGCCCTCTCGACATCGCGACATTGAGTGGGCGGATCGGATTGGAGCCCGACGCGACGCAGCGTCTGGTCGATGCTGCTGTATCACTCGATCTGCTCAACCGGCGAAGCGGCGGTCGCGTCGGTCTCGGCATGCATGGTGCGGCGTTGATCGCCAACCCGGGCATTCGCGCACTCGTCGAGCATCATGAGGTGCTCTATCGCGATCTGGTCGACCCGGTGGCGCTGCTGCGCGGGACACGCGGCGAGACCGAGTTGTCGGGAATTTGGCCCTATGCGCGGGGCAAGGGGCCGGATGACCTCACCGATAGCGATGTCGGCGATTACACGGCGCTGATGTCGGCCTCGCAGACGCTGATCGCGGGGCAGATTCTGGATCATTACGACGTCTCGAAGCACAAGGTGCTGCTGGATGTCGGAGGTGGCGATGGAACATTCTCATGCGCAGCCGCGCGCCGCGCCGCCCATCTTCAGTTGATGCTGTTCGATCTGCCGCCTGTCGCCGAGCGAGCCCGGCAGCGGTTCGCAAGTGCCGGCCTCGCCGAACGGGCCAAGGCGCATGGCGGCAGCTTTCTCGTCGACGAGTTGCCGCGCGGCGCGGACATCGCGACGCTGGTCAGGGTGCTCCACGATCACGACGACGATGCTGTTGCGAAGATATTGCCGCGCGTGCGCAATTGCCTGGCGCCGGGCGGCGTGCTGCTGATCGCCGAGCCGCTGGCTGATACGTCGGGCGCCGAGCCGATGGGTGGCGCCTATTTCGGCTTCTATTTGATGGCGATGGGCAGCGGCAAGCCACGGTCATTCGCAGAAATATCACGTCATGTAATTGCCGCGGGCTTTCGTGATTGCCAGCTCATCAAAACGGCAATGCCGATTCAAACCAGTCTAATTCTCGTGCGCCGCTGACCTGAAAACGTCAAAGCAAGTTGACAAGACAAAATGTCTTACTAAGATGACATTCCAAAGAGCTTCAGAAGGCGCGGTGCCGGTAGGCTCAGTTGGAAAGGCGCAGTCCGGCAATGGAAGGGTGCAGATACGACACCGTTGCCGTCGTTCTTGAGCGGCCCGAGCATCTCGATCTGCGGCGTCTGTCGCTACCTGAGCCGCAAGCCGACGACGTCGTGGTGAACGTCGAGTGGAGTGGCATCAGCACCGGCACCGAGCGGCTGTTGTGGACGGGGCAGATGCCGCCGTTCCCCGGCATGGGCTACCCGCTCGTCCCTGGGTACGAGACTGTCGGCCGTATCATCGATGCCGGACCGCAAGCGATCGGCCGCATCGGCGAGCGCGTCTTCGTTCCAGGCGCGCGGTGCTACGGCGAGGTTCGTCCACTGTTCGGCGGGGCAGCCTCGCGGCTCGTCGTGCCGGCCGCGAGGGCGACGGCGTTCGATGACGAGGTCGGCGAGCAAGGTGTTCTGTTCGCCCTCGCCGCTACTGCTTATCACGCGATGGTGGCGCCGGCCGGGCGAGCTCCCGATCTGATCGTTGGTCACGGTGTCCTCGGCCGCTTGTTGGCACGTCTGACGATCGCGACCGGCGCGCCGCCGCCCGTCGTATGGGAAACCGAGGCGCGCCGTCGCTCTGGCGCCTTCGGCTACGAGGTCGTCGATCCGCAGGCCGACTCCGAGCGTCGGTATCATTCGATCTACGATGTCAGCGGTAGCGCCGACATCCTCGATACGCTGATAGCGAAGCTGCAGCCCTCCGGTGAGATCGTGCTCGCCGGGTTCTATCACGGGCGGCCGTCGTTCGCGTTCGCGCCCGCCTTCATGCGCGAAGCTCGGTTCCGCGTCGCCGCCGAGTGGCGCGAGGCTGATCTGTTAGCGGTCCGCGATCTCGTCCAGACCGGACGACTGTCGCTTGACGGTCTCATCACCACGCGCCGGCCTGCCGAAGGTGCGGCAGACGCCTACGCCACGGCGTTCACCGACCCTGATTGCCTCAAACTGATACTCGATTGGAGTAACGTCTCATGAGCTATGTCGTCGACGACTTTCTGACATCGAAGACGACTCGGGCGGACGCTGGCTGCACGGCTGCGTCTGCACCGACGCCAAGTGCGCCGGTCGAGAACGACGAAGAAGAGATTGCGACGCCGACGAGCCAGACGCAGATCATTGCCATCTACGGCAAGGGCGGCAGCGGCAAGAGCTTCGCGCTGGCCAATCTCTCGTACATGATGGCTCAGCAGGGCAAGCGCGTGCTGCTCATCGGTTGCGATCCCAAGAGCGATACCACGTCTCTGCTGTTCGGCGGTCGCGCCACACCGACGATCATCGAAACCTCGGCGAAGAAGAAGCTCGCTGGCGAAGCGGTGACGGTCTCCGACGTCTGCTTCAAGCGTGATGGCGTGTTCGCCATGGAGCTCGGCGGCCCTGAGGTCGGGCGCGGTTGCGGCGGTCGCGGTATCATCCACGGGTTCGAACTGCTGGAGAAGCTCGGCTTCCACGAGTGGGGCTTCGACTATGTGCTGCTCGACTTCCTCGGCGACGTGGTGTGCGGCGGCTTCGGTCTGCCGATCGCTCGAGACATGTGCCAGAAGGTCATCGTCGTCGGATCGAACGATCTGCAGTCGCTCTACGTCGCCAACAACGTCTGCTCGGCGGTCGAGTATTTCCGCAAGCTCGGTGGCAACGTCGGTGTCGCCGGCATGATCGTCAACAAGGATGACGGCACTGGCGAAGCGCATGCCTTCGCGGAACGGGCGGGCATTCCGGTGCTGGCGGCTATACCTGCGCACGAGGACATCCGCCGCAAGAGCGCAAATTACGAGATCATCGGCCGGCCCGACAGCGAATGGGGCGGTCTGTTCGCCGAACTGGCAGCGAATGTCGCGGCCGCGCCGCCCGTGCGTCCGACCCCGCTCAATCAGGATCAGTTGCTCGGCCTGTTCAAGGGAGAAGCCGTCGGGCGCGGGGTCGTGCTGCAGCCGGCTTCGCTCGCCGACATGTGTGGTGGTGTCTCGCTCGAGAGGCCGTCGCTCGAGGTGATCTACGACGCGGTGTGACGAGCTGAGTTGAACTCGTGGCCTTCACGCGATGAAGGGCCGGAGGCGTAATGTCTGACGAAGCCGAATACCTCGAAGTCTCGCGCGCAGCCGGCGCCGCCGGTGCCGTCATGGCGGGTGGCTGTCATGCCGGTGGCGACGAAATGGCGAGGGCGGCGGCAGCCGCGGGCAAGAGCGACGTGCTCGATCGCTATGCCGCCGATTATCCGAAGGGTCCGCACGATCAGCCGCAGAGCATGTGCCCGGCATTCGGATCGCTCCGCGTCGGCCTTCGTATGCGGCGCACGGCAACGGTGCTTTCGGGCTCTGCCTGCTGTGTCTATGGGCTGACGTTCACCTCGCACTTCTACGGTGCGCGCCGCACGGTCGGCTACGTTCCGTTCAATTCCGAGACACTCGTCACCGGCAAGCTGTTCGAGGATATTCGTGAGGCGGTCTACAAACTCGCCGACCCGGCGCTCTATGATTCGGTCGTCATCATCAATCTGTGTGTGCCGACGGCATCGGGCGTGCCGCTGCAGCTTCTGCCGAAAGCCATCGACGGCGTCCGTATCATTGGTATCGACGTGCCGGGCTTCGGCGTTCCGACACACGCGGAAGCGAAGGACGTTCTCGCCGGGGCAATGTTGAAATACGCGCGCACCGAGGTCGAGCAGGGTCCGGTTCAACCGCCGCGTGGCGGCCGCAGCGAGAGGCCGGCAATCGCACTGCTGGGTGAGATGTTCCCGGTTGACCCCGTGACCATCGGCGGCTTGCTGGCACCGCTCGGCCTGGCGGCAGGGCCCGTGGTGCCGACGCGCGAATGGCGCGAGCTCTATGGCGCGCTCGATTGTGTCGCTGCTGCCGCGATCCATCCCTTCTACACCGCGAGCATTCGCGAGTTCACCAGCGCCGGCCGCGCCATCGTCGGTTCCGCACCGGTCGGCTATGAAGGCACCGCCGCCTGGCTCGACAGCGTGGCACGTGCTGCTGGCGTCACGTCGGCGAAATGTGATGCCGCGAAACAATCGATCCTGCCGGCGGTCCGCAGCGCGCTGCAAACGATGCCGATCAAGGGGCGCATCACGCTTTCGGGATACGAAGGCTCCGAACTGCTTGTGGCGCGGCTGCTGATCGAGAGTGGCGCCGATGTCCGCTACGTCGGCACGGCGTGCCCGCGCACGGTATGGTCCGATGCCGATCGGGAATGGCTCGAGGCGAAGGGCGTGCACGTCGCCTTCCGCGCCTCGCTCGAGCAGGATCTCGCGGCCTTCGAAGCCTTCAAGCCGGATCTCGCCATCGGCACCACGCCCATCGTGCAGAAGGCCAAGGAAGCGCGCACGCCGGCTCTCTATTTTACCAATCTGATTTCCGCGCGGCCGCTGATGGGCATCGCCGGTGCGGGTTCGCTGGCTGAGGTCGTCAACGGTGCTATGCGCGGCAAGGCCCGCTTCGACGAGATGCACGCCTTCTTCGAGGGCGTCGGCGAAGGCCCGACGGCGGGGGTGTGGCGCGACCTCCCCGAGGACCGCCCGGCGTTCCGCGCCGAATACGCCCGGCGGCTTGCCAAAGAAGCCAAAAAGCGCAAAGCCGAGGAGATGATCTGATGCTCGTCCTCGACCATGATCGCGCCGGCGGATACTGGGGCGCCGTCTATGCCTTCACCGCCATCAAGGGTTTGCAAGTCGTCATCGACGGTCCGGTCGGTTGCGAGAACCTGCCCGTGACGTCGGTGCTGCACTACACAGACGCCCTGCCGCCGCACGAACTACCGATCGTGGTCACGGGCCTTTCGGAAGAAGAGCTCGGCAAGACCGGCACCGAAGGCGCGATGCGCCGGGCACACACGACGCTCGATCCGAACTTGCCTGCAGTTGTCGTCACCGGGTCGATCGCGGAGATGATCGGCGGCGGCGTGACGCCGGAAGGCACGAGCATCAAGCGGTTTCTGCCGCGCACGATCGACGAGGATCAGTGGCAGACGGCGGACCGCTCGCTCAACTGGCTGTGGACCGAGTTCGGCCGCAAGAAGATCCCGGCGCCGACGCCCCGCGCCGAAGGCGAAAAGCCCAAAGTCAACATCATCGGCCCGATGTACGGCACCTTCAACATGCCGTCGGACATCGCCGAGATCGTGCGTATCGTCGAGGGCATCGGCGCCGAGATCAATATGGTGTTCCCGCTCGGCAGCCATCTCGCAGACGTGGCGAAACTGGCGGACGCCGACGTCAACATCTGCATGTACCGCGAATTTGGACGCCAGCTGTGTGAAACGCTGGAGCGCCCGTATCTGCAGGCGCCGATCGGAATCCACTCGACGACGCGTTTCCTGCGCAAGCTCGGCGAAATGACCGGTCTCGATCCCGAGCCTTTCATCACGCGCGAGAAGCACACGACGATCAAGCCGATCTGGGATCTGTGGCGCTCCGTGACGCAGGACTTCTTCGCGACCGCGAGCTTCGGAATCGTGGCCACGGAAACCTACGCTCGCGGTGTCAAGAGCTTCCTCGAAACCGAACTCGGCCTCCCCTGCGCTTTTTCCTTCGCACGCCGACTGGGCGAGAAGACCGACAACGACACTGTGCGCCACGCGCTCAGCAAGCCGCCGCTGATCGTGTTCGGCAGCTACAACGAGCGCATGTATCTCGCCGAGGCGGGCGCGCGCAGCGTCTACATACCGGCGTCGTTTCCTGGCGCCATCATCCGCCGCCACACCGGCACGCCATTCATGGGCTATGCGGGGGCGACGTACCTCCTGCAGGAAGTCGCAAACGGCCTCTTCGACGCTCTGTTCCATATCCTGCCGCTCGCCACCGACCTCGACCGCATCGAGCCGACGCCGTCGCGTTCGCAAGCGGAGCTCGAATGGGATGACGAGGCGCGCTCGCTTCTGGATGAGCTGATCGCTGCCGAACCGGTTCTGGTGCGCATATCCGCGGCTAAGACGATGCGCGATGCGACGGAACGTGAAACGCGACGCCGCGGCGCGGCGCGGGTTTCGACGGCGCACATCATGAGTTGGCAAGGGAAAGCGAAATGACGCCGTCCCGAGCCCGAACGATACCGGCACGACAACAGGGAGTCTGCAGCTGATGGCTATGATTTCGCACACCCACGGCCATGTGCGTCACCAGCACAAGCGCGGCAACGATCGCCAGTTCCGGTTGATCTTCGGCGCAGCGTTCGTCGTCTTCCTGATCGCACATGCGATCGACAGCGTCTTGTCGCTCTTCATGTTCAAGTGCAGCGACGAGTCCACGTCGGCGACGACGATCGTCGGGCGGGCCCGTGAGGCAGCCAACAGATGCGCGGCTTACGCCTTCATGGGCTAGGCGGCGTTTCGTCGTCCGGATGAGAATCGGGCGGCGAGAGCTTGCGTCGAGAATATCGCCGCAATTCTCCCTTGCTGCGTGGGGCATGCGCAGTAACGACCCCTGGGTCTTAGGCTTCGGGGCCAAACACGGAGGACTTCGATGGCTTCTGATAATCGAGGCGGCTCTTTGTCCGGGTTGACCGAACAAGAGGCGAAAGAGTTCCACGGCATCTTCATGATGAGTTTCATCATCTTCACGGCGATCGCCGTGATTGCACACTTCCTCGTCTGGCAGTGGCGGCCGTGGCTGCCAGGGCCGCAGGGCTACGCGTCGTTGATGGACGGTGTCCATTACGCGCTCGCTCATCTTCCCACCCTGAAATCATAAAAAGGGAGCCGAGGACATGTGGAAGGTCTGGCTGTTGTTCGATCCGCGCAGAACGCTGATCGCACTCTTCACGTTCCTGTTCGCGCTGGCGGTGGTGATCCACTTCATCCTTCTCAGCACCGATCGCTTCAACTGGCTCGAGGGCCCGCGCAAGGCGAAGACCACCTCGCTCGATGCCCCGATCACGTTGGTGCTCCCGGGCAAGGTCGCGTGACACGAAACCAACGAGCGGAGAAGCGGCGTCGGCGGCTTCTCCGCTCTGCGGATGCGAAATTCTGTGAATAGCAATCGGTAAGGCCGATGGGCTGGAGGATCCTGCCATGGCGATGTTGAACTTCGAACGAAAATACCGCGTCCGCGGGGGCACGTTGATCGGCGGCGATCTGTTTGATTTCTGGGTTGGCCCGTTCTATGTCGGCTTCTTCGGCGTATTGACGATATTTTTCACGATCGTCGGCGTCGCGCTCATCCTGTACGGAGTCGCAATCGGTCCGACGTGGAACCTTTGGCGCCTGAGCATCAATCCACCGGCAGCCGCCTACGGCCTCGGTTTTGCACCGCTGAAGGAAGGCGGGCTCTGGCAGGTGATAACGGTCTGCGCCATCGGCGCATTCAGTTCGTGGGCGCTGCGTGAGGTGGAAATCTGCCGCAAACTGGGCATCGGCTATCATGTGCCGTTCGCCTTCAGCGTGGCGATCTTCGCGTATGTGACGCTGGTCGTGATCCGCCCGGTTCTCATGGGGTCGTGGTCCTACGGCTTCCCCTACGGCATCATCAGCCACCTCGATTGGGTGTCGACGACGGGATACCAGTACGGCAACTTCCACTACAACCCCGCGCACATGATCGCGATCACGTTCTTCTTCACAACGGCACTTGCTCTGGCGCTGCACGGCGGCCTTATTCTCTCATCCGTCAACCCGAAGCCGGGTGAAGTGGTGAAGACTCCGGAGCACGAGAACAGCTACATCCGCGACACCATCGGCTACTCGGTCGGTACGCTCGGCATTCACCGTGTCGGTCTGTTCCTGGCGCTGTCCGCCGGGTTCTGGAGCGCCATCTGCATCGTCATCAGCGGACCGCTGTGGCTCGAGGGCAATCCATGGCTCGACTGGTGGAACTGGTGGCTCGAGCTGCCGATCTGGTCGCGTAGATAGCGAAAGCAAGGGGCTTCGGTCATGGCACAGTATCAGAACATCTTCACGCAAGTGCAGGTCCGCTCACATCCGGAAATGGGCGTGCCGCTCCCAGTCGGAGACGAGCGGCGCTCGGGCGAACCGTTCTTCTCCTACTGGATGGGCAAGATCGGTGATGCTCAGATCGGTCCGATCTATCTCGGGACCCTGGGGTTCATGTCGCTCGTTTGCGGCGTCATCGCCATCGAGATCATCGGTCTCAATATGTGGGCTTCGGTGAACTGGGATCCGATCCAGTTCGTCCGCCAGCTCCCTTACCTCGCTCTCGAGCCGCCGGCGGCCAAGTATGGCCTTGGCATACCGCCTCTGAAGGAAGGCGGCTGGTGGCTGATGGCCGGCTTCTTCCTGACGCTATCGATCCTGCTCTGGTGGGCCCGCATGTACCGGCGCGCCCGCGCGCTCGGAATGGGAACGCACGTGGCATGGGCGTTCGCGTCGGCGATATGGCTCTATCTGGTGCTCGGCTTCATCCGGCCGATCCTGATGGGCAATTGGAGCGAAGCGGTTCCCTTCGGCATCTTCCCGCATCTCGACTGGACCAACAACTTCTCGCTCAACTACGGCAATCTCTTCTACAATCCGTTCCACATGCTCTCGATCGCCTTCCTCTACGGCTCGGCGTTGCTGTTCGCGATGCATGGCGCCACGATTCTCGCCGTCAGCCGCTACGGCGGTGAGCGCGAACTCGAGCAGATCACCGACCGTGGTACGGCATCGGAGCGCGCTGCACTCTTCTGGCGCTGGACGATGGGCTTCAATGCTTCCATGGAATCGATCCATCGCTGGGCGTGGTGGTTTGCGGTGCTCTGCACGTTGACGGGTGGCATCGGTATCCTGCTCACCGGCACAGTCGTCGACAACTGGTACGATTGGGGCGTGAAGCACGGATTGGCGCCAGCCGCTTATCCCTGACAATCAGGCACCGGCCCGGAGGAGCGGGCAGCACAGAGCGCCGGCGCCTTCTATAGCTACACTGCACTTTCGACATGGCACCCGCATGGGTCCGCCGCACTTGGCGCGGCGGACGCGAGTAGACAGCAGGAAGAGCAGCGGGGTACGAGTTGGCGGATGATGCCTTGCTGGCATCGTCCGCCATGTCCATTTCAAGGAGCCGTCGTGCCGCAATCGCGTCGCGGGACGGTCATCGGGATATGCCGGTCGTGATCAAACGAGCTTGGTCAGCACCGTTCGGATCAGGTAGGGCAGCAGCGCATCTTTGAGCAATTGTGTGACGTCGTCGGCCGAATAGGGCTTGGCCGCTACCGGCACGTCTCGATGGTCAGGCGGCAGATGGGCCGTGTCACTGACGCGACCAGCGAAGATGAAGGGTATGTCGCGTCGCGCCAACTCTTCGGCGATCTCGAACGACGTCTCCTCGCCGAGGTCGATATCGAGAACTGCGACATCCGGCGGCACTTGTGCGATGCGTTCGAGAGCGCTTGTGACCGTGCCGGCTATCTCGACGGCGGTCGCGCCGTGGCTTTGCAGAATGCGCTCGAGGTCGAGGGCCGCCGGCATATGGTCGTCGACGATCAGCACGGTGCAGCACGATAGCTGGTTCGACGGTTGGGCGAGAAGGCGCTGGCGATGCTGTGGTGGCGGTACGGGGCTTGCGCCTTTTTCGAGATGGCGCGACGGGATGGTGAACACCGCGCGGAAGCCGTCCGGTGTCAATTCGATTTTGGCATCGCCGCCGAGCGCGTGGGGAATGTTTCTCTTGATGATCAACATTCCGAGACCATCCTCGAACTGCATCGGAGCCGGCGAAGCGCTGCTTTCGTCCCAGGTGATGACGAGTGTATCGTCGGTCGCCGAGCTTCGCGACCAGCGGACATCGAGGCGAGAGTCGCGACGCGACAAGGCGCCGGACACCGCTGAGTTGGAAACCAATTCGTGCACCACGAGAGCCAGAACGGTGTAAGCCTTGGCATCGAGGCGGATCTCTGGACCGAGGATGTGGACATGACCGTAGGCCGGCGTCTGCAAGGCTATGGTCGATTCGACCAGGTGACGGAGCTCGCACCCGCCCGCCATCGAGATCGCGTCGTGCGCCAGGGCGATGGCCTTGATGCGGCCCTCGAGTGTTCGCACGAAATCGCGAACGCGAAGTTCCGCCTCGAAGCCGTGATGAACGAGCGACTGGATGAGCTCCAGCGTCACCTTGACGCGATGATTGAGCTGGTTCGACAGGAGGCGTGATTGCTGCTCGGCCTGCCGCCGCTCTTCCAGAATCACCTCGCTGAAGCGGACGATGATGTCGAGGAGGTAGACGCGCAGCGTCTCGCCGATCAGCCGTTCGCGGGACGTCCATGGCAGGGACTGGCCCTTCACCACTTCGCGCCATGCCGCGAAACTTGAACGCGGCGAAAGCGTGGCGCCGGGCAGTTTCGCGTCGGGGGCCTTGTTCGGGTTGCCCGCCCATTCGACCACCTGCGTGATCTCGCGCCGGAAGAAGAACAGCCAGTCGCTGTTGGAATTCGACAGCGGAATGGCGAGCAATCCCTTGGACTGGCACTTCCAGTGCCGCGCCGGAGGATAATGCTCGACCAGCACATGCGTCGCCATGATGTCACGCTTCGCCCGCCCGTCGATGAAGCGGGCGAGAGCCTCGACATCCTGCGCGGTGGGCGTGTCT
>JBKBNR010000001.1:0-15083 GCA_046295315.1 Hyphomicrobiaceae bacterium | reverse complement strand
TCGATCCACACCCCCGCGCCGTCGCACTGCACGAATGCTGCAATCTGTTCGAGACGCGAAGCGATGTTGTCGATCAATTCACCGTCGGCCGGAAACTCCGCCACGACGCGGTCCAGCAGGGCGCGTGCGGCGCGCATCGTGATGTAGGCTTCAAGCCCTTCGACCGTCTGGATCTGCAGGGAGAACACCTGCCCGAGCAACTCGGCGGCGGCACGCGAGTTTGCCGGAACCTTGCGCGGCACGCGATGGTGGCACGCGACGAGGCCCCATAGTTCCTGGCCGACGATGATCGAGATCGACATCGACGCGCCAACCGCCATGTTCTTGAGATACTGAATATGGATGGGGGATACACTTCGCAGATCGGCGAAGCTGAGATCGAGTTCGCCGGCGCTCTCGTCCACCGCGGAGACGACGATGCTCGGGGTGGCGTGAACGTCGGCGATCAACCTGATCCAGTTGCGTTTGTAGAGTTCGCGCGCCGGCGCAGGGATATCGGTTGCTGGATAGCGCAAGCCGAGGAGAGATTCGAGCGCTTCGCCGCGCGATTCCGCAATGACCTGACCAGATCCGTCGTTGAGAAAGCGATAGACCAGAACACGGTCGAAGCCGATCAACTCGCGGAGCTCGCGTGCCATGCTGTTGCAGAGTTCGACCAGTGTTCGAGCGTTCTGCAGGCGAGACAGGATCGAGCCGACCAGATCGAGCGGCGGTATCGCGGGTTCGTCGGCAGCGGGCTCGATTTCGAAGATGCGCCGGCCGGCAAAGGTGTGCAGCGAGGCATCGTAATGCCCGCGGCGGCCCCTGAGTCGCAGGCCGAGCAGACGGCCGGTCGGCGGGTGCCCGGCGCGGGTGGTCCGCTGGCCCCGTTCGAGCGCCGCTATCGTCGAAGGCCCAACGATGTCGCGCAGGTCGGCGCCGATCAGCCGCTCAGCTTTCTTTCGAAAGATGTCGGCAGAATTGGCGGAGGCGTGTGTGATGATCCAATCATGCGCGGAACAGGCGAGAAGGACACCATGCGGCTGCACCGAGCCCGGAATGTGGATCGGTTCACGGTCGCAGTTCGTCGCATCGACCGTCTCGACGTCCGTCAGCGTGGTCATGCGACGACGCCCTCCCCGATGTGAAAGAGCGCGTGCTCGAAGGTGATCGCCGCGCCTTCGATCATGAGCGGCTCGGAAATGGATGGTGCGGACTCGAGGAACGCCAGGAAGGCGCGCCAGTCCGTCACGCGGCTCAGCGACTCGAGGTAGAGCGTGCCGCCAGAGTTCGGCAACGCCAGCGCCCGGGCGCGCGCCAGCAGAACGCGCGCGCCGAGCCCTGAACCGACGACGACGTAAAGGGCTCCGAGCAGGGCCGATGTGGTGTTCAGGGCCAACGTCTTGGCTGCGCAGCCAGAGGCGGGGGACCGGCTCGTCAACCCCAATGCCGCCAGATCGCGGTCGAGCCAGCCGACATGCTGGTCGACGCGCCATTTGGTCGGCCAGCGGGTGCCGCACCGCAAGGCGGCACAATCGAAATCGCGCTGAAATGCGCGGAGCCGATGCAGATACTCTCCATAGCCGGCGATGCTGGCGAAGTATTGCGAAGATGTGACGGTGGCATCGAGCTCGGCATGCAGCGCACTCGTTCCGTTCCGCAACGCGGCATGCCGCTGCCCCAACATGTTCCGTTTCCCGACTGAGCCTCGATCACCTCTGGCAATCACCAACAGCGGCTGCCAGAGCACATGTTCTGTCACTTTGCAGCGCGGGTGGAAAGTCCGACCTTAACTGACATACTCGGTAGCTCGCAGATGGATTGCGACGTGCTGTCGATTCGCCGCAACCGGCCGATGTGCCGGTTGTAGGATCGGGCCCCATGCGCGCCCCACCGCGCCCCGGCGCACCAACCGAGCCGACGCGGGGCGCGAAACCGCAGCCTTCGCCCCGCCAGGGTGGTACCGCGAAGCCCGCTGCATGCGGCGCAGCCCGGAAGGGCGGCCGAGGCTTCGGTCGCAATCCCACGGAATGCCCAACGTGCTCGTTTCGTTCAAATCGCGAACTACGTTCGCAGAGCGCGGCAAAAAGAGGCGAGCTTGGCAGTCGCGGCACTGGAACGTCGCAAGAACAGCGCCTCGCCCTACTCCGCCGCGAGGCGAACCGTAACACCGGCGGCGACCGGGCATGCCGCCCACAGCGTGCCGAGTGCCGTGACGAGCCGATCCATGTGCTCGTCCGTGTGGACCGGCGATGGCGTCAGGCGCATGCGCTCGGTGCCGCGCGGTACCGTAGGATAGTTGATCGGCTGGACGTAGATGTCGTGGTGCTCCAGCAGTGCGTCCGTCACGGCCTTGCAGTGCACCGGATTGCCGACCATTACCGGCACGATGTGGCTGGGATTGTCCAGCACCGGTATGCGGTGATGGGCAAGGCGGGCCTTCAACGTGCGAGCCCGCTCCTGGTGTTGCCGTCGTTCGATCGTGCTGGTCTTGAGATGGCGGATGCTGGCGAGTGCCGCGGCCGCGATCGGTGGTGCCAGCGACGTCGAGAAGATGAAGCCCGGCGCGAATGAACGAATGGCATCGCAGAGATTGCGATTGGCGGCGATGTAGCCCCCCATCACGCCATAGCCCTTGGCAAGCGTGCCGTTGACGATGTCGATGCGATCCATGACGCCATCGCGTTCGGCGATGCCGCCGCCGCGCGGTCCATAGAGGCCGACCGCGTGAACTTCGTCGATGTACGTCAGCGCGCCGTAGCGGTCGGCGAGATCACAGATGGCGGCGATCGGCGAGATGTGGCCATCCATCGAATAGATGCTCTCGAAAGCGATCAGCTTGGGCGTCGATGCGGGAACCTCCGCCAGAAGTGCTTCGAGGTGAGCGATGTCGTTGTGCCGGAAGATGCGCTTCTCGCCGCCGCCGCGACGGATGCCCTCGATCATCGACGCGTGGTTCTTGGCGTCGGAGAAGATGACGAGGCCGGGGATGAGGCTCTGCAACGTCGACAGCGTGGCGTCGTTGGCGACATACGCAGAGGTGAACAGCAGCGCTGCTTCCTTGCCATGCAGATCAGCGATCTCGGCTTCGAGTTCGACGTGGTAGTGCGTCGTACCGGCGATGTTGCGCGTGCCGCCAGAGCCGACGCCGACGTCCTCGATCGCCTTGTGCATGGCCTCTCGGACGACCGGATGCTGGCCCATGCCGAGATAGTCGTTGGAGCACCAGACCGTGACGTTCCGTTCGCCGGTGGGCGCATAGCGCCGCGCCGCAGGGAAGTCGCCGCAACGCCGCTTCAGATCGGCGAAAACGCGATAGCGACCCTCGTTGCGGAGGCTTTCGATGTGTCGTGTGAACGTCGCGTCGTAGTTCATGGGGGCCTCCGCAAGTCTTGGTATGTCATGGTCCGCAAGGCGCGGCATGTGTTTCGTCATGTCAGCACGACGGCTGGCGCCGCGCTCGTTCGGGAGTTGTCGGTGGTGTTGGCATGCCGTTCGGCGGACGAGCCGCGCTGGTGTGCGTCGTCATGTGGAAGTCCCCAGGTCCACAGCGCCGTGGCCTGGAATGGCAGCACCATGAACCAATGTTCGACGACGGCGAGCGCCAGCAGCGCCGCAGAAAGCGCATAGCCGACGGTCTCGAAGCTCGTCGCCTGTGGGTCTACGGCGTAGGAGGCGAGCAGCAGAGTTGCCGCCGTCGCCGCCGTCACGCTCACCGGAAACAGGAAGTTCATCGGCCGCCGGCAGAAGTAGGTTTCGAGATAGGCGAGGCGCGGTGGCAGGAAGGCCTCGCCGAGGTTGGGAACGCCGAGGTAGAGATTGAGCTTGGCGCTGAGCCGCATGACCCAGAGAATCGCGAAGGTGAGGAGTCCGAACCAGTTGACGCCGCCGATCGTCATGAACACGACAGCCGCCAGTGAGACCACGATCGCGAGTTCATGATAGAGCAGAGTTTCGATTGCACCGCGCAACGGCGCGCGCGGCGCCAAGCTGCCGGCGGTCGTCGGGGCGGGTGCAGGCGTCGTCCGCGGTCCGGTGACGAGACCGGTGAGGAAGCTGACCTCGTGCCAGGTCCACACCAGCAACGCCGATGTAAAGGCAACTCCGGCTGCGAGCGGTGTCGCTTCGTTGCTCGACCACGCGATCCCGGCGAACCCAGCCAGGGATACGGCAGTGGCCGCAAGCATGATCGTCGAGCGGGAGAGTGAGAGACGACGGATCGCATAGAGTATCAGCCCCGTGGTGAGCCACCATAGGATGAGTGCGTACAAGGCTGATAGGACGCTGTCGGTCACCCGCCACTTCTCCCGCCCGCTGTCGTTACCAAACCGGTTCGAGCCGCACGTTGTCGGGCAACGGATTGCGCCGCGTTGGCAGCATGTAGAGACCGAGGAACGTCTTTGCCGCCGACAACCCGAGGCCGAAGCGCCTGATGCGCGCCATGACGCCGGTCTTGCCTTCGATCTCGCCCATCGCTTCGCTGATCACCCGCAGCCGCTCGAGCCCGGCGTGGAAGCGCGGGTTGTCGAGATCGAGCTCCAGCGGAAATACCTGCTTCGATATCTCCGAGGTCAGGCGGAACACGCGAAAGTCGTAGTCGGTCGGGTCGATGCCGAGAGCCTTGTGGAACTCGGGCCGGGCGTGATCGCGCACATACATGGTGGCGAACACCGCGAGCACGAAGAAGCGCACCCAAAGCTTGTTGCGGCCCTGCAGCAGATGCGGATTGGCGCGCATCAGCAGTGCGAAGGCTTCACCGTGGCGGAACTCGTCGTTGCACCACTTCTCGAACCATTTGAAGATCGGGTGGAAGCGCCGGTCCGGGTTGCGTTCGAGATGGCGGAAGATCGTGATGTAGCGCGCGTAGCCGATCTTCTCCGAGAGGTATGTGGCGTAGAAGATGAACTTCGGCTTGAAGAACGTGTACTTCTTCGCCCGCGTCAGGAAGCCGAGATCGACGCCGAGGCCGAATTCCTTCAGTGCGTCGTTGATGAAGCCGGCGTGACGGGCTTCGTCGCGGCTCATGTAGCGGAACAACTCGCAGATGTCCGGGTTGGTGCCGCGCTTTTTCATCTCGGCATAGAGCACGCAGCCCGAGAATTCCGCGGTCAGCGAGCTGATGAGGAAGTCGAGGAATTCCTTGCGCAACCCTTCCGGCAGATCGTTGAGATCGATCTTGTCCCAGTCCTCATTGCGGCGGAAATGCCCCTTGTTGGGGTCGTCGCGCATCTCGCCGATCAGCTTGTCCCATTCCTTGCGGATCGAACTGACGTCGAGCCGGTCGAGTTCGGCAAAGTCGGTGGTGTAGAAGCGCGGGCTCAGCATCGTGTCTTCGACGGCGCGCTTGGTCGCTTCGCTGGGGGCGATGCCCAGTGTCTCTATGGTCATAGCCTGCTCCCCGACGAAAAACTCACCTCGTACAGTTCCGTCAGCTCCAAGCGCGCCGACATCTTGGTCAGCCAGCGTTCGAGGCCGGTGGCGCGCGAAACGGTGGCCTGGCGCTGCAACGTCATGCGCTGGCCATAAGGCACGCGGATCGGTTCGCCGTGCACGATCACCTCGTCACCGGCATCGACCGGTTCGGTGCCGTGCAACTCGACGTGGGCGTGCAGGCTTTCGAACGTGTTCTCGATTTCGATCGTGCAAGGCACGGTCTCGGTTCTCGCGTAGCGCAGTGGATTTCGGATCATGGCGTCCTCCCCATGTCGAACAGCATCGAGAAAGCCTCGGCGTTACCTGAGCCGAAGGCCCTCAGATTGATCGAACGCCCCGTCGTCGGATCCTCGACAAGGCGGCGACCATCGGTCAGTGAGACGAGGCGCACCGGCGAGCCCGCGTCCGTTTCGTGCAGCATCCGCTCGCGAGCGAGGCCTTTCAGCACCACGCGAACGAAGCCGTGATGGTCGCGTCCGAGCACGCCGACGGGCTTTTCGCCCCCGGCCTCGAACACCAGCAGTCGGCCATCATCGGTCTCGGTGAAGCGCAGCTCACGCGATTGAGCCACCGGCGCTTCAGGGCTCTTCGACACGCCGATGCCGGTGAGGCGGGCCGTCGTCGCGATTGCCAAAGCAAACAGTACGACGCTGGCAGCGGCGAGAAGAGCGCCCTTGGGCATCCCACCGTAGTCTTTGCCGGTGCCGGTCATGTTCTGCTCCTGTCGTTCGTGTGGTGGCGTCAAGCCGCGACGGCGGAGCTCGGCGGCATCGCCGTCTGCTCGCCGCGCGCCGGTTGCGGGCGCCGGATCAGTGTCGTCGATGTTTCTGCTTTCGTGTCATGGACCCGCGCGGTCGCGGCTTCGGCCTGGATGGCGTCGGCAAGTATGCGGGCGACAGCGGCGGCATCGTCGATACTGCGGAACGTCGGTTGCGGTTTTGCCAGGTGCCAGGCCCTGACGTGCGGCCACAGATGGATGAAGCCGAGGAACCTTTCGGCTTCGAGGCTCAGGGCCAGATCGCCGCTACCGTCGCTGTACGACTTGAGATCAGCGCTGGCGATGTAGCGGAACGGCAGGTTGACCGACATCGGCAGCGCGATGCCGTAGCGCATCACCACGCGGCGCGATGTGATGGTGTAGACGGTCGTGCGATGATTGGCCCAGGCGAGCAGCACCAACACGCCGACAGCCGCTGCTGCGATGACGGTTAGCCGCGCGATCGCCCAGCCGATATCGGCCGCGGCCGCGCCGTCGGCGAGACCGGAGACGACACTCCACGCCATCAGAACGCCGAAGTAGATTGCGACCGGGCCGGCATGGAACGCGCGGCGGGCGAGCTTCCCTGTGTCGGGGGCGCCCTGCCAGAGGATGCGTTCGCCCTCTGGCAGCTTTGCCGGAATGCCGCGGATCGGCTCGGCTTCGAACTCGTCGCTCATATCCAGGCCTCCGCACGCTTCGGCTCGGCGTAGAGCGTTCCGGCGCCGTAGTAGGCGCAGATCTTGTCTTCCTCGAGCAGCGAAACCTGCTCGGGGTTGGCAAGTTTCGGCACGGCTGCAAAATGGCGGCCCATCAGCGCGTGCACCTTCACGTTGCGGTTCCATGTGTCGATTTTTGCGAAGTTCATCGGCAACAGAACGCGAACCTTCTCAGCGCCCGCCTTGCCCGCGAGTTCGACCTCGAGATAGCGGATGATGACTTCCATCCGGTCCACCCAGACGTCGGTGACGACGCCGGCGGCGACGCGGTCGGCGCCGATCACCGTCATGCCGCGCGGGTCGGGATCGCGGCTTTCGAGGGCGAAGCCCGGAGCGGCGCGCAGCGGCTTGAGGCGCGGGCTGCCGTCGAGCATGCGGTCTGGAACAGGCGAGCGCTCGGCGTAGGATCCCGGCCCGACAGCGGCGAGCATCGGATCGCCGACCGGCTGCAACGGCGCTCCGGCCCACGGCTCGGTCTTCTCGGCCTTCATCGGACGGTCGTCGCCCTTGCCCGTCGGAGCTATCACCTGGCTGCCGTCAGCGAGGCGGAACACCTTCGGCGGCGGAATGAAGATCAGGTTGGTGTCTTTGTAGGTGTTCGACGGCTCCGAGAACAGCGGATAGCCCTCGCGGCGATCCTCCTGGCGGAGATAGAAGATCAACCCCGCGAAGAAGACCCAGAAGACGTAGAGCACGACCTGTGCGACGTCGATATAGCCTGTAATCTCGCCCATCTTGAACCTCCATGAACTGGGTTAGCCGGGGAACTCTGCAAGTCCGAACTTCTGTTGTGTCGTGGTGTGGCGCGTGTGCGTGGCGCGCGCCAAAGGTCCGATGGCGACGAGTGTCGCGATCAGCAGAGCAATTTCGACGTGGTAGACCGTGTTGTACCCGGCGGCTGGCGTATCGAACGCGCGGCCGAGATGTCCGGAAGCGGCCAAGCCGGCAACGGAGTCGCGAATACCGGCGCCGAGCGTGATCGCAATGCCGGCAGCGGTCGCCTGAACCGCGCCCCATGCGCCGACGGCGAGGCCCGAATCTTGCGACGTCGCCTGGTTCATGGCCGCGATGAGCGTACCAATGGCGAACAGCCCAGCTCCGAGGCCGATTCCGATCGTGCCGACTCGGAACAGCCCCGCAGCTTCCAGCGGTGCGGCGGCGATGACGGCAGGGAACGCGAGCAGACCGATGGCTGCGCCATAGCCCGCGAGCCGGTAGGGGTCTATGCCTCGCGCCAGATAGCGCGCCGCGATGATGAAGCCGACGATGTTGCCAGCAGCGAACAGGCCGGTGAGCACGGTCGTCTGGCCGACGCTGAGCCCTAGGATCTCGCCGCCATAAGGTTCGAGCAGTATGTCCTGCATGCTGAACGCCGTCGTGCCGAGCGCCAACGCGACGAGGCTGCGCATCGCATGATCGTTGGAGCGGTAATGGCGCCATGCATCAGCGAACACGGTCTGATCGCGCGGCGCTGCGCCGAGGCGGGGCACACGATGCTCCTGCTTCCACAAGGCCACGACGTTGAACGCAACGGTCGCCACCGCGGCCCCCTGGACGAGCTGGATCAGGCGGATCTGGCTGAAGTTCGACAGCAACTGGCCGAACACCAGCGAACTGGCGATCATGCCGACCAGCAGCACCACATAGAGGAAGGCGACGACGCGCGGGCGGGCCTCGGGCGGCGCGATGTCGGTCGCCAGTGCGAGACCAGCGGTCTGCGTGACGTGCATGCCCGCGCCGACCAGAAGAAAAGCAAGCGCGGCGCCGACGACGCCGATCCAGGCCGGACCCGTGGTGTCGCCGGACAGGATCAGCAAAGCGAACGGCATGATGGCGAGGCCGCCGAACTGCAGCATCGAGCCGATCCAGATGAACGGCGTGCGCCGCCAGCCGATCGCGGAGCGGTGCGTATCGGACTTGAAGCCGATCAGGGCGCGCAGAGGTGCGAACAGCAGCGGCAGGGAAATCATAGCCGCGACGACCACGCTCGGCACGCCGAGTTCGACGATCATCACGCGATTGAGCGTGCCGTTGAGCAGCACGACCGCCATGGCGACAGAGACCTGGAACATCGAAAGGCGCAGCAGGCGCGCCATCGGAAGCTCGGGGCTCGCCGCGTCGGCAAACGGCAGATATCTCGTGTCGATGCGCGAGAACAGCCGGGCCATGCTGTCGTTGAGCCGCTTCATTTGCGAATGAGCTCCAGAGCCTGCGAGGTGTAGAAGCCGCTGACGATGCGCTCGGTGCGTCCGATGCTCCAATGCGAAAGCGCCGGCTCGCGCACGATCAGCGAACGCAACTCATTCTGATCGACCGGCTCGATCGCTGGGGCGCGGTCGCTGCGCGGAAAATAGCGGCCGACGGCATGCATGACGGCGAGGGCGGGGGTGCGCGGCGCGAACGTGAACAGAACGCGGCCAGTGCAGCGCTCGGCGAGACGCGACACCATCGAGAGCATGTCGGGCGCTGTGTAGTGGATGAGCGAATCCATGCCGACGACGGCGTCGAAGCTACCGAGCGACGGGCTCAGCATATCGCCGGTGAGAAAGTCGACCCGGCCGCGGGCCGGCGCCGGGCTCGCCTCTGCACGCTCCTTCGCTATGGCGATGAGAGTCGGCGCGATGTCGATGGCGACGACATCCGCGCCGCGCGCGGCCGCCGCGATGGCAAGCGCGCCGGTGCCGCAGCCGGCATCCAGCAGACGCATTCCATCGAGGTCGGCGGGCAGCCAGTCGAGCAGCGTCACCCGCATCCGATCGCGGCCGGCGCGCACGGTGGCGCGGATGCCGCTGACGGGAGCATCCGAGGTCAGTCGCTTCCAGGTCTCGGCGGCGGTGCGGTCGAAGTAGGTCTCGATCTCACCGCGGCGCTGGCTATAGGTTGCTGTCGGCATCAGTCGTACCCCAGGAAATCGAAGATCTCGCGATCCTTCATCGGCACCGCGTCGAGCGGCACGGTGCCGGCCCACAACGTCGCGGCGAGGCGCAGGTACTCTTGCGTCACGGCCTCGAGCTCGGGCGTCGGCTCCATCTCGAACAGCGTCGACTTCTTCAACCGGCTGCGGCGGATGGCGTCGAGGTCGGGGAAGTGGGCGAGGCGCTTCAGTCCGATGGCGTCGTTGAACCGGTCGATCTGATCGGTGCCGGCGCTGCGGTTGGCGATGACGCCGCCGAGCCGCACACCGTAGCTCTTGGCCTTGGCCTGGATCGCCGCCACGATGCGGTTCATGGCGAAGATGCTGTCGAAGTCGTTGGCGGTGACGATGACGCCGCGCTCGGCATGCTGAAGCGGTGACGCGAAGCCGCCGCACACGACGTCACCCAGCACGTCGAAGATCACGACGTCCGTCTCGTCGAGCAGATGGTGCTCCTTGAGCAGCTTCACGGTCTGGCCGACGACATAGCCGCCGCAGCCGGTGCCGGCGGGCGGGCCACCAGCTTCGACGCACATGACGCCGTTGTAGCCTTCGAAGACGAAATCCTCGATGCGCAGTTCCTCGGTGTGGAAGTTGACCTGTTCCAGGACGTCGATGACCGTCGGCATCAGCTTCTTGGTCAGCGTGAAGGTCGAGTCGTGCTTGGGGTCGCAGCCGATCTGCAGCACCCGCTTGCCGAGCTTCGAGAACGCGACCGACAGGTTCGATGATGTCGTGCTCTTGCCAATGCCGCCCTTGCCGTAGATGGCGAACACCTTGGCCTTGCCGGCGTCGATGCGCGTGTCGTTGCGCACCTGCACGCTGCCTTCCCCGTCACCGCGTTTGCGCGCGACGGCCGGTCCCGTTCGATCGAGTAGACTAACGCTCATGCCGCCACCTCCACGCCCACGCCTTCGAGCTGATCCTCGAGATCCGCACCTGCCTGGCGCAGCGCCTCGAGAACCGACTGATCGGGGTTCCAGTACTTGCGCTGATGTGCCTCGAGCAGTCGGTTGGCCACTTTCACGGTGGCCGTCGGATTGAGTTCCGCGAGGCGCTTGCGCATTTCGGGATCGAGCACGAACGTCTGCGTGATGTGCTGATAGACCCAGGGTTGCACCTGGCCCGTCGTCGCCGACCAGCCGAGAGTGTTGGTGACGTGCGCCTCGATGTTGCGCACGCCTTCGTAGCCGTGCTGCAGCATGCTCTCGTACCATTTCGGGTTGAGTGTGCGCGTCCGCGATTCGAGCGCCACCTGCTCGGACAACGTGCGCACGAGTCCTTCGCCCCGCGTCTGGTCGCCGATGTAGATCGGCACTGCTTTGCCGCTGGTCCGCTGCACAGCACGCGAAATGCCGCCGAGCGTGTCGAAGTAATGGTCGATGGTGGTGACGCCGAGTTCGACGGACTCGAGATTCTGGTAGGTCAGGCGCACCGTCTTCAGCACCGAGTCGAGCAGTTTCCCCTGCTGGCTCGACTTGCCGTCGCGGCCGTAGGCGAAGCCCTTGCGGCGCGAGTATGTCTCCGCGAGTTCGTCCTCGTCCGACCAGGCGCCGCTCTCGATCAGCGAACCCACATTCGAGCCGTAGGCGCTCTCGGCGTTCGAGAACACCCTGAGCGACGCAGTGTCGATGTCGGAACCTGTTTCGCGCATGTGGGCGAGGACGTGCTTGCGGACGAAGTTCATCTCCTCCGGTTCGTCCGCCGTCGCCGCCAGATATGCGGCTTCGGCGAGCAGCTTCGTCTGCAGCGGCAGCAGATCGCGGAAGATGCCGGACAGCGTGATCGCAACGTCGATACGAGGACGCCGCAACTCGGCGAGAGGGACGAGGGCGGCACCCGACAGCCGTCCGTAGCTGTCGAAACGCGGCAGGGCACCGAGGAGGGAAAGCGCCTGCGCCAGTGGACCGCCCTCGGTCTTGAGGTTGTCCGTTCCCCAGAGCACGAGGGCAACCGTCTCGGGGAGGGGATGTCCTTCCGCCATATGCCGTTGCAGCAGGCGGTCGGCCTGGCGCTTGCCGTCGGCAATCGCGAACGCACTCGGAATGCGGAAGGGGTCGAAACCGTGAATATTGCGCCCGGTCGGCAGGATCGCCGGCGAGCGGATCAGGTCGCCACTCGGCGCCGGGCGGACGAAGCCGCCGTCGAGGGCATGGATGAGGCCGGCCAATTCGCTGTCGCGGCTGAGGTGCGCGTTCATGCCGGCGAGCATCGCCAGCCGATCGGCGAGGCCTTCGGTAGCGCGCGTCGCCGAGGGCAGCGACGTCAGGATGTCGGAAACCGGCTTGCCGGAGGCGATGGCTGCTACGAGTTCGGCGTCGATCGGTGCACCGGGGGTCGACTGCGCCGCGATGGACAGCAGTTCGGTGCGTTCTTCGCGTGTCATCGCTTCACCGACGACATGCAGCCCACTGGGGATCAGCGTCTGCTCGAGTTCGAGCACTTCGGTCCACAGCGTATCGATGCGGGCGTTCGCTTCCGCTGCCGGCCACAGCGGGTCGGCGGCGGCCAGTTCCACCTGGGCGGCTTGCGCCTGGATGACCTCGGCCAGTTGCCCGCGCTCGCCGTCGTCTTCCGGGTCGAGCCCGCGCCAGCGATTGATGGTCGCCTTGAGATCGGCGAGCCCGCGATAGAGACCGGCGTGCGCGACGGGCGGCGTCAGATAGCTGACCAGCGTCGCGGCGGCGCGGCGCTTGGCCAGCATGCCTTCCGAGGGAGTGTTGGCGGCGTAGAGATAGATGTTCGGCAGATCGCCGATCAGCCGGTCCGGCCAGCACCGCGACGACATGCCGGTCTGCTTGCCGGGCATGAATTCGAGCGCGCCGTGGGTGCCGAAGTGCAGCACCGCATCGGCCTCGAAATCTTCGTCGAGGAAGCGATAGAAGGCGACAAAAGCGTGCGTCGGAGCGAAGCCGCGTTCAAACAGCAGGCGCATCGGATCGCCTTCGAAGCCGAAGGCGGGCTGTACCCCGACCACGACGTTGCCGAACTGTGCGCCGAGAATGTGCAGCGTGCTGCCGTCGGTCTGGTGGCGGCCGGGCGCGGGGCCCCACTGGCGCTCGATCTCGCCGAGCCAGCGCTGCTTGCGGACGTGCACGTCGACAGGAATGCGGGTCAGTACGTTGGCGGCGGCGCCGTAGTGCTTGGCGTTGCCGTCGAGAATGGCGCTCCGCAGTTCGTCGACTGTTTCCGGAACGTTGACGGTGTAGCCGGCGGCTTGCAGCCCGCGCAGCGTGTTGTGCAGTGAGCGGAAGACCGAGAGGAATGCCGCGGAGCCCGTGGCGCCGGCATTGGGTGGGAAGTTGAACAGCACGATGGCGAGGCGGCGGTCGGCGCGCTCTTTGCGGCGCAGGCGGACCAGGCGGGCGACGCGCTGCGCCAGCCGCTCGACGCGATCCTCGACTGCGACCATGTCGCGATTGGCGCCGGACGCATCGGAGCGGCCGGCGAAAACCATCGGACCGGTGGCGCCGTCGAGCTCCGGAATTGCGACCATGATCGTCGCTTCGACGGGCATCAGGCCGCGGTCGGACTGCGACCACTGCTCGACGGTCTGGAATTCTATCCCATGGGCGGCGATGTAGGGCACATCGAGCTCGGCCAGGATGGTCTCTGCGGCCTTCGAGTCGTTGTAGGCGGGGCCGCCGACCAGCGAGAAGCCGGTGAGCGACACGAGGGCATCGATTGAAGGGCGGCCGTCGGCGACGAAGAACTTCTCGATCGCCGGACGGGCGTCGAGGCCGGAGGCGAACGCGGTGACGACCTTGAGGCCGCGCGCCTCGAGCGCCGCGATCACGGCATCGTAGTGGGCCGAGTTGTTGGCGAGGAGGTAGGACCGCATGACCAGCAGGCCCACGGTGCCGCGCGCGCGGCCGGCCGGCGAGGGCAGCCGCGACAGATCTTCGGTGATGCGCTCGGGCAGCCGGGGATGATAGAGGCCGACATCGGGATAGACCGCCGGTTCCGCCGAACTGATCCGCCCGCGAAGCGCCCGCCGCGGTCCATCGGCGTAGCGGCCGATGAGGAAGCGGATCATGTTGACGATGTTGTCTTCCGATCCCGACAGCCAGTACTGCATCGTCAGGAAGTAGGCTCGCAGATCCTGCGCCGAGCCCGGCACGAACTTCAGGATCTTCGGCAGCCGGCGCAGCATCGCCATCTGGCGCGCGCCGGAAGCTGGCCCCGACTGGTTCTTCTTCGAGCCGCCGCGAAGGCGCTTCAACAGCGCCATGATGCCCTTGTCGGAGCCGTCCATGGTGAACGGTCCGAGGCGGGTGAGGCGAACCACCTCGCCGGCCGAGAGGCATGCCACCATGGCGTCGCAGGTGTCGCGGCGGGCCTTCAGGGCCGGCATCACAGCCTGAATGTGATCGTCCATAAACAGCATGTTGACGAGCACGATGTCGGCGGTGGCGATGTCGGCGCGGCATCGGTCGAGCGCGCCGCTGTCGTTGCCCCACTCGGCGGCGGCGTGGAGGGTCAGATCCAATCCGGGGATCGACTGGCGGAGTGTGCGGCGCGCATTGTCGACCGCACCCGCAAGATGGTTGTCGAGCGTGACGATGACGACCCGAACCGGGGCCGTTTCAGCGGCTGAAATGTGCTTTTGCATCGTACAGGGTCTCTATGGTGATGGCCCGCAGATCGCGTTCGGCGGCGTAGCGCTCGGTGTTGCGGCGCGCTTTCCCGCGCACGAAAAATGGGATCTTGCGCAGTTCGGCCTCGGCGTCCGCCGACCATTGCGGTGTCACCGTGGCGGTGGCGACCGCTGCGGAGCCGGCGACCTCTGCTGCGGAACGGGGTGCGGCAGCTTCCGTGGCGCGCAGCGCAGCTTCGACCACCTCCGCGCCTGCGTTCGCCGCCGCTGCGAGCCGGCCGCCACCGAGGTGTGACGGCACCGCGCCGTCGTTGAACTCGAAGTCGTCGCGGAACATCGCCAGCAGGTGCTCCTCGAGCCCCATGGTCAGTGGATGCACCCAGGTGTCGAACAGCACGTTGGCGCCTTCGAAGCCCATCTGCGGGGAGTAGCGCGCCGGGAAATCCTGCACGTGCACCGGGGCGGAGATCACCGCGCAGGGAATACCGAGGCGCTTGGCGATGTGGCGTTCCATCTGCGTGCCGAGCACCAGTTCCGGATGCAGGTCCTGCACGCGCGCTTCGACTTCGAGATAATCGTCGGTGATGAGCGCTTCGACATCGTAGGTGACGGCGGCGGCGCGCACCTCGCGGGCGAACTCGCGCGAGTAGGTGCCGATGCCGGCGATCGTGAAGCCCACTTCCT